>JBHARQ010000251.1:0-4551 GCA_041831015.1 Simonsiella sp.
AATCAGCCTAAATCTGGTGGTGGTATTAACGTTGTATCATTACTATCTGAAGGGGAAGAATCTGTGGGCTTCCTAGATCATAGAAAATATTGGCAAAAGAAATATGCTGTGAACTGTAAAAATGGTGGCGGAGCGGTCATCAAAAATGAAGTTTCTGGTAGCAATATGGAAATCGTAAAATATTGTATTCAACCAAATGCTTCTTATTTAATGAATAAATTAGGATGTCATAGTGATTTAAATGGATTTGATGAAGCTGCTCGATATGTTTGCCAATAAGTAATTTCATACGGATGTTTTGGGTAAAAACCTAAAACATCCGTATTTTTATTGATGATTAATGAACGATCAACCCAACGCCTTACGCGCCCCTGCAAACAAGCGATACCAACCGCTCAATTCGCTGTCTTTCCAGTCATCAGGACACCAGCTCATTTGTGCGGTTCGGAACACGCGCTCGGGGTGTGGCATCATAATCGTCACGCGACCGTCTGTGGTGGTAATGCCCGCAATGCCTTGTGGCGAACCGTTCGGGTTGAGCGGATAGGTTTGCGTAACCGCGCCCGTGCCGTCCACATATTGCAAGGCGATGTTCAAATCGTTGGGGACTTGTCCGCCAATATGGGCGAAATCGGCACGACCTTCGCCATGGCTCACGACCACAGGCAAAGCCGAACCCGCCATTTCGCGCAAAATCAAAGACGGCGAATTTGCCACGCGCACCATGCTTAAACGCGCTTCAAATTGTTCACTTTGGTTGCGTTTGAATTTTGCCCAACCTGTTGAATTAGGGATAATTTCTGCCAAATTGCTGACCATTTGGCAACCGTTGCACACGCCCAAAGTCAAGGTGTTTGGATTGGCAAAAAATTCGGCAAACTGGTCGCGCAACTGTGGATGGAACAAAATGGATTTCGCCCAGCCTTCGCCCGCGCCCAACACATCGCCATAGCTGAAACCGCCACACGCCGCCAACATTTGCATATCGGCTAATTTCACGCGCCCTGCCATCAAGTCGGACATATGCACGTCCACGGGGTCAAAACCTGCGCGGTGGAATGCGGCTGCCATTTCAATTTGTCCGTTTACGCCTTGTTCGCGCAAAATGGCGATTTTCGGTTTCAGGCTGCCTGAAATGTATGGCGCGGCAATATCTTCTTTCAAATCAAAGCTCAAATCGGCAAACAACGCGCTTTTCGCTTTGTCCGACAACAAGGCAAATTCGCTGTCGGCGCATTCGGGGTTGTCGCGCAATTTTTGGATTTGGTAAGATGTTTGTTGCCATGTTTGTTGTAATTCGTTCAAATCAAACACGTTTTCGCCAAATGTCAATTTGTCGCTTTCAGGCTGCACCGTACCCAGTTGATACAACGCGCCCGCGAAATCGTGGTTTTCAAACAAGGCTTGAACGTATTGCAAATCCGATTGGCGAATTTGAATCACCGCGCCCAATTCTTCGTTGAACAAAATTTGCGCGTCCGTCAAGTTATTCACCAGACGCTCCATGGCGAAATCTTCTTCCAAATCAACGGTAAAACCAAATCGCGCTGCAAACGCCATTTCCGCCAAAGTCGCAAACAAACCGCCATCGCTGCGGTCGTGGTACGCCAATAATTTGCCTTCTGCCAACAAGGTTTGCATTAAGTTGTAGAATGTTTTCAGGCTGCCTGCATCAATATCGGGGCTTTCGCCACCCAACGCATTCCACACTTGGCTCAATGCCGAACCGCCCATACGTGATTTGCCAAAACCCAAATCAACCAGCAATAACACGCTGTCCGCCACGTTTTTCAATTCGGGCGTAACCGTTTTGCGAACGTCTTGCACAGGCGCAAACGCGGAAATAATCAGGCTCAATGGCGAAGTAACCGATTTTTGCTCGCCATTTTCCGTCCACACGGTTTTCATAGACAAACTGTCTTTGCCGACTGGAATGCTCACGCCCAAATCTTGACAGGTTTCGGAAACGGCTTGTACGGTGCGATACAGTTTCTCATCTTCGCCTGCCACGCCACAGGCTGCCATCCAGTTTGCCGACAATTTGATGTTACCGATGTCGCCAATATTCACCGCAGCAATATTGGTCATCGCTTCGCCAATACACATTCTGCCCGAAGCTGCCGCGTCAAACAAAGCCAAAGCGGGTTTTTCGCCCATACTCATCGCTTCACCTTTATGGGTGTTAAAGCCCATCATGGTTACGGCGCAATCGGCAACAGGCGTTTGGTATTTGCCGACCATTTGGTCGCGGTGTGTCATGCCACCAACCGAGCGGTCGCCAATGGTAATCAGGAAATTTTTGGCAGACACGGCTGGCAACGACAACACGCGTTTCACGCTTTCGCGCAAATCGTATTGGCTTGCGTCAAACGGTTTGGCAGTAGGCGTAACCGTGTTGTCGGTGCGTGTGGTTTTTGGCGGTTTGCCCAGCAACACATTCAACGGCAAATCAACAGGATTGTTGCTGTACAAATCATCGCGCACTTGCAAATGACCATCATCGGTTGCCGTGCCGACTACCGCAAACGGACAACGCTCGCGCTCGCAAATTTCGCGGAACAAATCCAAATTTTCAGGCAGGATAGACAACACATAACGCTCTTGCGCTTCATTACACCAAATCTGCATGGGCGACAAACCGTGTTCTTCCAACGGCACATCGCGCAAAGCAAATTTCGCGCCACGACCTGCGTCATTGACCAATTCAGGGAACGCATTAGACAAACCGCCTGCACCCACATCGTGAATGGAAATAATCGGATTGCGTTCCGCGCCCAGTTGCCAGCAACGGTCAATCACTTCTTGGGCGCGGCGTTCAATTTCGGGGTTGCCGCGTTGCACCGAGTTGAAGTCCAAATCCGCGCTGTTGCTGCCCGTGTCCATAGACGAAGCCGCACCGCCACCCAAGCCGATTAACATACCCGGCCCGCCCAGTTGCACCAATAACGCGCCTTCGGGGATTTCGTGTTTGTGGGTTTGTTCCGCGTTGATGTTGCCCAAACCGCCTGCAATCATAATCGGTTTGTGGAAACCGCGAACTTTGCCTTCGTGTTCCGCTTCAAACGTGCGGAAATAGCCCAGCAAATTCGGGCGACCAAATTCATTGTTAAACGCCGCGCCACCGAGTGGGCCGTCAATCATGATGTCCAAAGGCGAAGCGATGTGTTCGGGTTTGCCATACGCTTGTTCCCAAGGCTGTGGCAAATCAGGCAAATTCAAATTGGAAACCGTAAAACCCGTCAAACCAGCTTTTGGGCGTGAACCGCGACCCGTTGCGCCTTCATCGCGGATTTCGCCACCTGCGCCCGTTGCCGCGCCTGCAAATGGGGCAATCGCGGTGGGGTGGTTGTGGGTTTCCACTTTCATGATGATGTGGGTGTTTTCATTATGGAAATCATAATGTTGAGATTTGTCCGCATCTGGGTAGAAACGCTCAATTTGTGCGCCTTCAATCACAGACGAGTTGTCTTTATAGGCAACAATCGTGCCGTTGGGCGATTTTTCGTGGGTGTCGCGAATCATGCGGAACAGCGATTTGGCTTGTTTTTCGCCATTCAACACGAAATCGGCATTGAAAATTTTGTGACGGCAATGTTCGCTATTGGCTTGCGCGAACATCATCAATTCCACGTCAGACGGATTGCGTTGTAATTGTTGATAATTTTCAACCAGATAATCCACTTCGTCAGGCGACAACGCCAAGCCCAATTCACGATTGGCTTGCAACAAAGCGTCTTTGCCTTTGCCTAAAATATCAACGGTAGCAAAGGTTTGCGCTTGTGGGTGGACAAATAATTTTTCAGCGTCTGCGAAATTAGGCAACACGCTTTCGGTCATGCGGTCGTGCAGTAAATTTGCCCACAAAGCGCGTTGTTCGGCATTCAGGCTGCCTGAAAGGTAAATTGCCATGCCGCGTTCAATGCGTTCTACGTTGGCAATGCCGCAGTTGTGGGCGATGTCGGTCGCTTTACTCGCCCAAGGCGAAATCGTGCCAATGCGCGGCGTAATCAAAAAGAATTCGCCATTTGCTTGTGGCGCAACACGTTGGGCAGCCAACAAGGCTTGCAGTTTTTCAACGGTGGGCGCGTCCAATTCGGCTGGCGAAGCAACAAAATACCAGTATTCGCTGGTGAATGTGGTTTCAGGCAGCCCCAAAGTTTGGGCTTTTTGCAACAATTTTTCTACACGAAACGGAGAGAGCGCGGTCGCGCCACGCAAGGCGATAACAACAGACATGATTTGAACTCACAAAGTGGGTTTGAAAAAAATGGAATTATAAAGAAAAAATGAGATTTCAGGCAGCCTTTCAGTACACGACATGTTCTGAAAGGCTGCCTGAATATTTGCCAGAACGCGGCGTCTTGCCGCCGCACCCACGCTTTAGGAAAGTGGCACATTTTTGTTTCGCGCCCCATCGCTCAAAATGTAGCGTGGGCTTTGCCCACGATGATGGGCTGAAACCTTTGCAAAACTTGTATAGCTAATTCACTTTTAAACCGCTACAGCGTTGGCTCGCCTTGCTGTACTATTTGTACTATCTGCGGCTCGCCG
>JBHARQ010000252.1:0-4577 GCA_041831015.1 Simonsiella sp.
AAAGCCTGAACGTAGCCCCGGTACGTTGGAGCGTTTGGAAAGGCTGGTAAACATGATGATGTTGTCAAAAGGGCGTCCGAGTTCTGCTGCGGCTTGTAGGCAGCCGAGCGGTTTTTTGCCATCAAAGTAGATTTCGGCATAGCATTCGTCTGATGCGATGATGAATTGGTATTGGTCTTGTAATTCAAAGAGTTGTTTCCAATCTTCGCGGGTTAGGACGCTGCCTGTTGGGTTGTCTGGCGAGCAGACGAAGACGAGTTTGCAACGCGCCCAGTGTTCATCGGACACGCTTGACCAGTCGGGCAGAAAGCGTGGGGCGGTGGTATTGGCAAAGATGATTTCGCCGCCGCCTAAAAAGGTTGCGCCTTCGTAGATTTGGTAGAAGGGGTTGGGGCTGATGACAACGGGGTTTTCGTGTTCGTTGAGCACCACTTGGACGAAGGAAAATAGGGCTTCGCGGCTGCCGAGTACGGGTAGGATTTCGGTTTCGGGATTCAGGGTCAAGCCATCGTAGCGGCGGCGCAACCAATCGGCACATGCTTGGCGCAATTCAGGCAGCCCTAGCGATACGGGGTATTTGGATAATTCGTCTAGTGATTGAATGAGGGCGTCTTTGATGATTTGGGGGGTAGGATGTTTGGGTTCGCCGATATAGAGGGGGATTTCGCGCAAATGGGCTGGTGGGGTAATGCCTTGCATGGCTTCGCGCAATCGGGCGAATGGGTAGGGATTGAGTTGTTGTAAATGGGGGTTCATTTTTTAGTCCTTTGAATTTTAGGGAAATGTCGGATTCAAGAATCCAACTTACTATTTTTTGAAGAACGCGCTGTTCCGTGCCACTAGCCTAAAGCGTGGGTGCGGCGGCAAGACGCCGCGTTCCTGTCAATATGAGCTTTTTATTTTCGTTGCAAGACTGCCGCAAAGAAACCATCTGTATGATGTGTGGCGGTGTCCATTTGTAAATAGATGCCTGTATCCAGTTGGATTTTTTGTGCTACTAATAGTTCTGCGCAATTTAATAGCTCAAAATCGGGATTTTGTTGTAGGAAATGTTCTACTTGTAATTGGTTTTCGGCTGGCAATACGCTGCATGTTGCATAGACCAAGCGTCCACCTGAACGCACTAATGCGCTGGCGGCTTGTAGGATGCTTTGTTGTTGCTGAACTAATTTTGTAATGGTTTCAGGGGATTGGCGGTATTTTAAGTCGGGATTGCGGCGCAATGTTCCCAAGCCTGAACACGGTGCATCGACCAATACGCGGTCGGCTTTGCCATGCAAACGGGTGATACGTGGGTCGTGTTCGTTTTCAATGCGTTCGGGCGTGATGTTGGTCAGCCCTGCGCGGGTCATGCGTGGTTTTAAATTTGCCAGTCGTTTTTCTGATACATCAAAGGCATAGATTCGTCCTTTGTTTGCCATTTGTGCGCCGATTGCCAGTGTTTTGCCGCCTGCGCCCGCGCAAAAATCGACGATGATTTCGCCGCGTTTTGCGCCCACTAATTGCGCTAATAGTTGGCTGCCTTCGTCTTGGACTTCTAGTGTGCCGTCTAGAAATAATGGGTGTTTGTTTAAGGCAGGTTTATCTGGAAAGCGGATGCCATGCGGTGAAAATGGGGTGGCGGTGGCGGTGGGGAATTCGGTTTGTAGTTGTGATAACACTTTGTCGCGTTTGCCATTTAATGAATTGACGCGCACATCCAGCGGCGCGGATTGTGCCACGCTGCGACCAAATTGTAAGATGGCGTCATCTGTTAAATGGGCTTGTAATTGTGTAATGAGCCATTCGGGTAATTCGGCGCTGGTGTTCAGGCTGCCTGAAAATTCGGCTTTTCGGGCTTTTAATTGGCTGACAAATTCTAATTCATCTTCTGCTAATAAATCTTCAAATTGTGAAATATTCATGCTACGACCCAGCACCATCGCTGCCAATGCCGCTTTTCGCGCTTGAACGTGCGGACGGCGCAACGCGGCAGCGATTTTTTGATAATGACGCAATGCCGCAAACGCGGTTTCTGCAATTTCATGACGGTCTTGTCGTCCCAACTTTTTTTGTTGGCGCAGATAATGCGATAGCACCGCATCGGCTGGTTGTTTGAAGGTGAGAATGTCTGCCAATACGTTGGTGGCGTGATTGAGTTGGATGGAATTCATATTAAATCAAATGGTTAAATAAATGGGTAAAAGGTATCGTTTTGGCATTTTACCAAAAAAAGGCTGCCTGAAAGCGGATTTCCCGTTCAGACAGCCTTTTTTAGATATGGATTAAGCCGTTTCTGCGACCGCCATCGCCGTTACATAACGCTCTTCATCGCTCAAACTCAAATGAACTTTCACAATGCCTTTTGCCTCAAGCCATTCTTTTAATTCATTTTCATATACAAATTCAGGTTTACCCAATTCCGTATGCGTGATATTGATATTGTGCAAACTCACAGGCTCGCGCACGCCCGTTCCCAATGCTTTGGCAAACGCCTCTTTGGCGGCGAAACGTTTTGCCAAAAAGCGCACGGCATCTGCGCTATTTTGTTGCGCAAAACGGTTGGTAAATTCCAATTCTTCAATGCGGCTCAAAATGCGACGTGGCAATGCCTCGCCATATTTTTTATACAACTGCTCAATGCGCTTAATTGCCAGAATATCTGTGCCAATTCCATAAATCATTGTAAAATCTCCAAGTTGTTTTAAAAAGATTTCAGGCAGCCTGAATTCTAGCGCGGAACATCGCCTCCTTCATCTGCTCAATCGCTTTGGGCAAACCTAAAAACACAGCTTGCGCAATCAAAGAATGCCCAATATTCAATTCCACAATTTGCGGAATTTGAGCAATCGGCGCAACATTTTGAATCGTCAAACCATGTCCTGCATTGACCGTGATACCCAAACTTTCCGCAAATGCGGCTGCTTGACGAATTTTTGCCAATTCCGCTGCCCGACCATGTGCTGGTGCATCCGCATACGCGCCTGTGTGAATTTCAATCACGCGCGCGCCCACATCGTAAGCCGCCTGAATTTGCGCCACATCCGCGCCAATAAATAAAGAAACCCGAATGCCATTTTGTTGCAATGCTTCTACATAATGCGCCACTTTCTGCTGCTGCCCCAACACATCTAAACCGCCTTCCGTGGTTACTTCTTCCCGTTTTTCGGGTACGAGACAAACATCTTCTGGTAACACATTCAACGCATTATCCAACATTTCTTCCGTCATTGCCATTTCTAAATTCATTCGCGTTTTGATGGCTTGTTTGATGGCGAATACATCTGCGTCTTTGATATGGCGGCGGTCTTCGCGCAAATGCAAGGTAATCAAATCTGCGCCATGCGTTTCAGCGATTAATGCCGCTTCTATCGGGCTGGGATAGCCCACGCCACGCGCATTACGCAAAGTTGCCACATGGTCAATATTAACACCTAATAACATCATATTACTCCATAAAATCAATTCATAAAAAATTCAGGCTGCCTGTCGGTACACAACATTTTTTTGAAAGGCGAGCTGAATATTTGCCAGAACGCGGCGTCTTGCCGCCGCACCCACGCTTTAGGTGTGTGGCACGAAACGGCGCGTTCTCCGTAGGGGCTGATGTTATAGCTGATTCAATTTTAAATCGCTACAAGGCGGCGAGCCGCAGATAGTACAAATAGTACAGCAAGGCGAGCCAACGCTGTAGCGATTTAAAAGTGAATTAGCTATATTAGCCCCTAGATACGCTTGGCATCATAACACAGACTGTTGCAAAAATACCGAAAGCGGTTTGGGCATACCATATTCATCAAACTGCTCTGGCAACACCCACACCCCATCGCGCAACCGTTCAGGCTGCCTGCACATCGCCACAAACGGCATGATTTCCAATAAACGATGCGTTAATTTATGCGTAAATGCCGCATATTCTTGACAATCTTCAGCGACAATAGAATATGATTTCGCAAAATCCGTCATCTGCGTCAAACTGTCAAAACACGGAACGCAATACAAACCCGCCCAAATCCCCTTTTGCGGACGCTTTTCCAACCAAATCGCCCCATCATCACGCCGCAAAATCAACCAAAATAATGACATTTGCTGTACCGCTATTGGCGTTTTGCGGCGCGGTAATTCCGCCACCCGATTGTCTGCCAATGCCACGCAATTTTGCGCCATAGGACATTGCTCACACAACGGTTTATTGCGTTTACAAATCATCGCGCCCAAATCCATTAAACCTTGAATATAGCTGGGCATATCAGATTGATTTTCAGGTAATAATTGCTCTGCCAATGCCCATAATTTCGCATCAAACGCCTTGTCGCTTGGATTGCCATCTAAACCAAAAACGCGGCACAACACCCGTTTCACATTCCCATCTAAAATCGTTTCACGTTGCCCGAATGCAAACGCGGCAATCGCTGCCGCCGTGCTGCGTCCTACGCCATATAATTGCTCTAATTCAACGCGTGTTTGCGGAAAATTGCCGCCAAAATCATGTACAACTTGTTGCGCGGCACGATGCAAATTCCGCGCCCGACTGTAATAGCCCAGCCCCGCCCAAAGTTGCAACACCGCGTCTTGGTCGGCGGCTGCCAAATCTTGCA
>JBHARQ010000253.1:0-30427 GCA_041831015.1 Simonsiella sp.
AGATAAGCTGTTTCATTGCTATGATACTCGATTTTGAATATACAAGGTCGGATACTTGCATCCGAAACAATCCTTTGATTTTATTACATCAATGTCGGATTTAAGAATCCGCCCCATCCATTCTACGAAGAACGCACCGTTCCGTGCCACAAACCCAAAAAGCGTGGGTGCGGCGGCAAGACGCCGCGTTCTGGTTTTAAAAGTTATTCAATAAATTGAACCACTTGCTCAAAATCTTTGCGTGATTTGGGTTTGATTTCTTTGGCGCGATAACCAAAGGTTGCCATCACAGAAACGCCCCATTCGGCAGCGTCTATCACACCTGCATCTGCCAAAATTTGGTTTACTTTTTGATAATCAAAGCCTTCAATCGGGCAACTGTCCACGCCCAACGCCGCCGCGCCCGTCAGCATATTACCCAAGGCGATGTAAGTTTGTTTGCTCGCCCAATCAAAGACGCTGCGTTCGCTGGCTAAAATGTCGGCATCATCTTCTTGAAATGATTTGTATTTTGCCATTGCTGCCATGCGTTGTTCGCCTTGTAAACCGCGTCTGTCCATTACGTCTTGGAAAAAGTCGGTGTCGTAGCGGGCATTTTTTTTCGCCACAATGCAAACGAGATGGCTGCAATCATCAATTTGTGTGGTCATGCCCCACGCAACGGGTTTTAATTTGGCGCGTAATTCTTTATTTTGAATGACTAAAAATTGCCAAGGTTCGCTGCCCACCGAGCTGGGTGACAAGCGTCCGCATTCTAATATGGTGCGGAAGGTGTCGGCTGGAATGGTTTTGGTGGGGTCGTAGGCGCGTGTAGAGACGCGGCGTTTGAAGATGTCAATCAGTTGTTCGTTGCTTAAAGTAAACATATTAAATCCTTTGATTTTAAAAAATAATTTTTTCAGGCAGCCTGAAACACGGCGCGAACGCGTGCCAAATCTTCTGCCGTATCCACACCAGCAGGCGGCGCGGTATCCAATACTTCCACCGCAATCGGATAGCCATGCCATAACACGCGCAGTTGCTCCAAACTTTCGCAGGTTTCCAAAGGCGATTCAGCTAATGCGGCATATTGTTTCAGAAATTCAACGCGATATGCGTAAATACCAATGTGGCGCAATGGGGTTAATTCAGGCAGCCGCGTTTCATTTGCCAGCATGATGTCGCGTGGATAAGCAATCGGCGCACGGCTGAAATACAACGCATGACCTTGTTGATTTAACACCACTTTCACGCAATTTGGATTGAGAAATTCAGCAAAATCATGCACAGGGTGGGCGGCGGTTGCCATCGGTGCGCCGCTTTCGGTTAATTTGTTTGCCACTCGCGCAATCAATTCGGGCGGAATAAGCGGTTCATCGCCTTGCACATTAACAATGATTTCATCATCGGCCAAATCAAGCAGTTGCGCTGCTTCAGCAAGACGGGTTGTGCCGCTGGTGTGATGCGTGCTGGTCATGATGGCGGCAATGTGATGTGCGGCACAGGCAGCCTGAATGCGCTCGTGGTCGGTTGCCACCACCACACGGCTGGCAGACGATTGCGTGGCTTGCTCGGCAGCGCGAATAATCATCGGCTTGCCGCCAATGTCCGCCAACGCTTTTTCAGGCAGCCTGCTGGATGACAAACGCGCAGGTAAAATCACCGTAAAACTCATGATTTCACTTCCAAATCCGTTAATTCACGCGCATCTTGCTCCAACATAATCGGAATCCCATCACGAATCGGAAACGCTAATTTTGCCGCTTTGCTCCACAATTCCTGCGTATCAGCATGATATTCCAAAGGTTGTTTGGTGATGGGACAAATTAATAAATCTAAATATTTTTTTTCCATGAAAAGACACCTTCTGTAGTGATGACAAAATAAGCCAAATTATCGCACAAAACAAAACAGGCTGCCTGAAAACCCCTTCTTTCAGACAGCCTGATTCACATTATTTCACCTTTTTAGCGGGTTTTGATTGAACAGTTTTTGGTTTAGATTGCGTCAGCGGCGGCGCCACTTTAGGCGCAGGCATCAAACCCAATCGCTGAATTTTTTTCGCCGTTGCAGGAAATTCCGCTTTAATGGCATGACGATAAGCACGTTCTGCCACTTCCGACAAATCACGCGACGTTTGCTCATAATAAACCGCTTGCTTGCCCAAAATTTGACGACCGATTGGGCTATCATAAAATTGAATCAACGCGTCCAATTCTTCCTGCGTATAATTTTGTTTCAATGCCCGTTTGATGGCATTCACTTCTAATTGACGCATTTCAGGCGTATAGACACGCTTTTTCACATTGTCATCAAATTCTGAAATCACATCAATAAATTGATTGCGAATGGTTTGATTGGCAGCCGTAGGTTTGGGTAAAAAATCCTGCCACATCGTTTCACTATTGCGCTGCAACGTGATGTCGTGGCTAATATCCAACATTTTTTCCACTTCCGTCAAATCAATATAGCGTTGCACCGTTTCATCGCTGGGCGTTTGCGCCAACGCAGGCGACACGCTCACTGCCCATACCGTTGCCAACAACATCATTTTCAAATTCATTCACCACTCCATCATCAAAAAATAGCGATTATCGCACAAAAAATTCTTGAAACGCCAAGAACGCGGCGTCTTGCCGCCGCACCCACGCTTTTGGGTGGGTGGCGCGGAACGGCGTGTTCTTCGTAGAACGGTCGGTCGGATTCTTGCATCCAACATTTTCGTAAAATCAAAGGATTAAGTCGGATACAAGAATCCGACCGACGCTTATTATGAAAAACGCGGCGTTCCGCGCCACCACCCCAAAGCGTGGGTGCGGCGGCGCAACGCCGCGTTCTGGTAAATATCCAGCTCATCTTTCAAAAAAATCAAGCGTGTTTCACTTATTGCTCTGTTGGCGATTTGCCGCGCAATAGATAAATGGTGGCGGATTGATTGCGTACCAAAGACACGCTTTCGCTGTCCAAATATTCACCATTATCTAATTGATAATAACGAACAAAATAATCGCCTGCATCCAAATGCGGCAAAATCATTTGCTCACGCTCTAGAATGTAAAAAGTGCGAATTGGTTGTGCCGTACTTTTTTCATATAGTTGGGCAAACACATCAGATGAATTACGAACGTTTTCAATTACCAATCTGCCATTCCCCATCCCTTCAATCACGGGATAACCTTCCACATAACCTGATATTTCGGGAAATGGACTGCCATTCGGGGCGGTAGTGGGACGGGTGTATGGTTCAACTTGCTGGTTGTTTGTTCCCGAATCGGTCGGGTGAGTGGTGCTGGGATAATCGTAAACAATGGTAGGAGCTTGTTGTACCGATTTGCCCGTCAAGAAGGGCAGTAATTGTCCACGTTCTATCCAGCCCCAGCCTTTCCACACCAGCAGCCCAAATAATATGACCGATAAACCCAACAATCCCATCAAAATTCGTTTATGAGAACGACTGGGCGTGTCATCATACATTGATGAGTAATGTGAATAATGCGATTGTTGTGAATGGGTGTATTGGCGCGTTGGTCGTTGTTGTTGGGGCGCGGGTTCACGGTTATCATCGCTGTAGTAGGTAATGGATTGGGCGTGAATGGGGGCTTGTTGTTTTTGTAAATATTGGAGCGCAATCCATTTATCGTGTTCGGCGCGGCTTTCGGGGTTGGATAACACTTCGTAGGCGCGGTTCACGATTTGCATAATGCGATGCGCGTCTGGGTCATCGCTTAAATCGGGGTGGTATTTTTTGGATAATCGGCGGTAGGCTTGACGGATTTCGGCATCGGTCGCGCTTTGGGTTAGCTGTAGATTATCGTAGTGGGTATGAATTGAGTGCATAGGTCGGTTCTGTATTTTCAGGTGGCTTTTTTGGTATGCGGCTATTTTGGGCTGACCACTCACCATCACCACGAGCGCAGCGTGGGTGCGGCGGCAAGACGCCGCGTTCTGGCAAATATTCAGCCAGCCTTTCGGAAAAGGTCGTGTACGAAAAGGCAGCCTGAAAATTAACGAAATTCAAAAATTCAAAAAATTAAGTATTTTGAACGCTGGCAACGCCTAAATTGGCTAATGTGTCGGCGCGTTCATTTTCGGCGTGTCCTGCATGTCCTTTGACCCATGTCCATGAGACTTGGTGGCGTTGGATGTGTTCGTCTAGCCGTTTCCACAGGTCATCGTTTTTGACGGGTTGTTTGTTGGCGGTTTTCCAGCCGTTGCGTTTCCAGCCGTGAATCCAGCTTTCCATGCCGTTTTTGACGTATTGGGAGTCGGTATAGATGGACACGTGGCAAGGGCGTTTGAGTGCGGCAAGTCCTTCTATAATCGCGGTTAATTCCATGCGATTGTTGGTGGTATGGGCTTCGCCGCCAAATAATTCTTTTTCGTGGTCGCCATAGCGCAATAGTGCGCCCCAGCCGCCCACGCCTGGATTGCCTTTGCATGCGCCATCGGTGTAAAGATATACGGTTGTCATAAAACGTATGGTGTGGTGTGAATGAAACGGTGGCAATCATAGCACATTCACGCGCCATTCAGCGAAAATAGTCGGCAAAATCAAACATCAGGCAGCCTGAAAGGGGTCAGAACTGTTGTATTCTCTACCGAATGGCGGGTAAATCGGGTAAACTTATGATGTGTAACAATGTTTCAAATGCGGATGCGATTTCATTGTTTTTCGCGGAAAAATGCGTAAGTCATGTCATAAAATAATTCTTCATGCGGACTGTCTTCGTATTGCAACTGCGCGATTTCGTCATCAAACGCAATTTGAATGGATTCAATCACATCTTGTGCAATATCCGATGGTAAGGCGCGTAACATGCCTTTTAATGCGGTTGCTAATACGCGATTTTGCATACGCAGAGATTCGTTTGATTCCTCTAAAAATTCCAAACGTTGTTCCAATGATGCACTCATTTTTATTGCTCCAATTTGGCTGGTTTCAAAAAGATATTGTAACACAAGCCACACATCAACCCGATAACGGACATTTGATATGACGAACGAACGCCCACAACCGATGATTTTCACGCTGGAAGAAGACAATGAGCATGCGCCGACTTATGAAAGTCGTCCCACCAATTTAGATGACTCGCTCAATCAAATTCGCCAACGCTACCGCCGCACCGAAGAAATTTTGGCAGAACGGCGCAGTAAACTCGTGGGCGACACCTCGCCAAATCCCACACCAGCCGATGAATCCATCGATGATGTAGAACCCAATCAACCATCGAATCATCATGAAAATGAAATTGCCGATACCGATTTCAGGCTGCCTGAAATTGAAATGCCACCCGAGCGCGATTACCATTTAGATGATGAAGATGATTTCAACGATGACCATCAACCATTACTCATGGAAGATACGCCGTCCAAACCATCATCTGACGCGCCCGAAAACAACACGGACGACACCCCAGCCGAAGACAACCCTTCTCAACCTGAACCCCAAAACGATGATGAAGAAGATGAAGACAGCGAAACCGCATTATCCAAACTCTTCAAACGTTATCAGGAAGAACGCGCTTCATCGCCGATTCAGCCTTTGCCTGAACCCGTGTTGCCCGTTGTGATTGACCGCGATGCTGTGCCTGACCCAGAACAAGGTCGCGCCGCCTACCTCAACTACCGCCAGCGCGAACACAATCAACGCGTAGAACAAAGCGCGATTGCCGAAAACGACATCGGTATTTTGATAGAAGAAGATTGGATGGCAGCCCAACAAGCCGTCAAAACCGATGGAAAACCCACGCGCACCCTGCATCTTCAGCCGACTGATGCGCCAGAACCTGCTTACCAATTAAGCCCTTACGCGCATCAAGAAGATGACCTTGCTCAACGCCCCCTAATTACGGTAAATGTCTATGATTTGCCTGATTTGCCCAGCACGCGCAAAATCAGGGTGTTGTCTGAACAAGAATTGGTGGCGGAATTGCAGCGTAAATTGCGCCCACATTTAAGTCATGCCGTTGCAGGTTTAATGCACAATGTGTTGCAACGCAAACTTGCCACGCTATCTTATGATTTACAAATGATGTTAAATGAAGAAACACCGCGTTTGGTAGAAGACGTATTGGAATATAATATGGAAACCATCTTGCGCGAGATTAAAGAGCGATTATAATTTCAGGCTGCCTGCTCAATATTTCACTTCGTTAGGGGCGGATTTGATATCCGCCCTGATTTTCAATTATTTGAAAATATTGAATGAAACGTTTGAAATAAAATGATTGTGCAAAGGTTTCCTCATTTTCATTTTTCATCAATTTCACATATTAAACATCATCATGGATACTTTAGAATTACTCACCACACGTCGTTCCACTAAAAATCTGATTTCCCCAGCACCAGACGAATTGCAATTAGACAGCATTTTGCAAGCCGCCACACAAGTCCCTGACCATGGCGATTTAACCCCATGGCGATTTGTAGTGATTGATAGCGATGCAGGCAAAGACCGTTTCCGCCAAATTTTGCGCGACACCGTAACCACGCTCAATTTCGGCGAAGAAAGCATGAAAAAAGCAGAACGTGTGGGCAATATGGCACCCATGACCATTGCCGTTATCTTCACACCCAAAACGGGTAAACCCGAATGGGAACAGCAATTAAGCGCAGGTTGCGCCGCATACGCCATTCAACTCGCTGCCAAAGCACAAGGTTTTGATAGTGTTTGGATTACAGGATTGTGGGTTAATTCGCCTTTATTAAAAGACGCGTTTGAGTGTGGCGAAAAAGATAAAATCATTGGCTTAATCATGCTCGGCACGGCGGAATGTTCGCCTGATGCACCGAAAAATACAGACGTTTCATTATTTACAACGCATTGGTAATCCCCTAATATTGATTCAGGCAGCCTTTTAGCAAAAAGGCTGCCTGAAAATCCATTTCTACAATTCATATTGCAATAAGAAAGGAAAAACCATGCCCACAGCACCTGCATTATTTTGCCGCGAATCCAGCTTAATCGCCTTCAATCGCCGCGTTTTGGCGCAAGCGGAAGACCCCAATATCCCCTTATTGGAACGACTGCGTTTCGTTTGCATTGTCTCGTCTAATTTAGATGAATTTTTTGAAGTTCGCATGGCATATTTGCGCCGCGAATGGCGAAATCAGCCCAATTTAAAATTTGATTCAGGCTATACCCCCGCCGAAACCATTGCCAACGTGCAAGCGGAAGTGCGTGATTTGGTTCAACATCAATATAATTTATTCAATCAAACCCTGCTGCCTGAATTGGCACAACACGGCATCCACTTTTACCGCCGCAAACAATGGACAGCGCAACAACACGCGTGGATTGAAGACTATTTCAACCGCGAATTGCTGCCATTATTAACGCCGATTGGGTTTGACGTATCGCACCCATTTCCCAGATTACTCAATAAATCATTGAATTTTATTGTGGAATTAGATGGTAAAGATGCGTTTGGTCGCGCTTCAGGCATGGCGATTGTGCAAGCACCACGCATTTTGCCGCGTGTGGTGAGATTGCCCGATGAAATCTGTGATGGCAATATTGGTTTCGTGTTCCTATCGTCTATTGTGCATGAATATGTGTACAAATTATTCCGTGGCATGAAAATCAAATCCTGCCACCAATTCCGCGTAACCCGCGACAGCGATTTAACCGTAGAAGTGGAAGAAGACGAATCCACCAATCTGCGCACCGCCATTCAAACCGAATTGCGCGACCGCGATTTTGGCGACGCTGTGCGCTTGGAAGTGGCAGAAAACTGCCCACGCCACATGACCGAATTTCTCTTACAACAATTTAATTTAACCGAACAAGAATTGTATCAAGTCAATGGGCCTGTCAATTTAGTACGCCTGATGTCCGTCCCTGATATGGTGGATTTGCCCGAACTAAAATACCCCCCTTTTCAACCCCAATACCCCAAACATCTACGCAAAGCCGATTCCATTTTAGATGAAATCGCCAAACAAGATATTTTGCTGCATCATCCCTATCAATCATTTGAACCCGTTGTCCGTTTCATCCAAGACGCGGCGGAAGACCCCGATGTGGTTGCCATCAAAATGACCATTTATCGCACAGGCAGCACGTCCAAATTAGCGCAAGCCTTATTGGCAGCCGCCCAAGCAGGCAAATTGGTTACTGTGGTGGTGGAACTGATGGCGCGTTTTGACGAAGCCACCAACGTCAAATGGGCGCGACAACTGGAAGAAGCAGGCGCACATGTTGTTTATGGCGTGTTTGGCTACAAAGTTCATGCCAAAATGGCGTTGGTGATTCGCCGCGAATCAGGCAGCCTGAAAAGCTACGCCCACCTTGGCACAGGCAATTACCACCAAGGCACATCACGCATTTACACCGATTTTGGCTTACTGACCACCCAACGCGATATTGTCCGTGATGTCAATAATTTATTTATGGAAATCACAGGCTTGGGGCAAGCCAACAAATTGAAAAAACTCTACCAAAGCCCATTTTCGCTGCAACCCATGCTGATGCACAAAATTGAACGCGAAATCGCCCACGCCAAAGCAGGACAAACCGCGCGTATCATCGCCAAAATGAACGCCCTGATTGAACCGACCGTGATTGATGCCCTCTATCGCGCCAGCCAAGCAGGGGTACAAATTGACCTGATTGTACGCGGTATGTGTGCATTGCGTCCACAAGTGGCTGGTTTATCAGAGAATATTCGCGTTCGTTCCATTATTGGGCGATTGCTGGAACATTCGCGCGTGTATTATTTTTACAATTTGGGCGCGGAAGACGTGTTTATTTCCAGCGCGGATTGGATGTCAAGAAACTTGTTCCGCCGCATTGAAGTGGCGACACCGATTGAAAATCATGAAATGAAACAACGCGTGATTCAAGAAGGACTCACACTCGCATTGTCCGACAACGTCAAAGCGTGGCAAATGAACAGCGATGGCAGCTACACCCGCATTCAAGCACAAGCAGGCGAAGACATCATCGGTTTACAAGAAACCCTCTTGGCACAATTTGATTGCTGATTCTGAATCATTAAGTGTTTATCAAAACAGAACGCGGCGTCTTGCTCCCCACGCTTTTGGGTGGTGGCGCGGAACGCCGCGTTCTTCGTAGAATAGTAGGTTGGGTTGAAAACCCAACTTGATGATTTTGTGGCTTTCTGTTGAGTCTCCGACCCAATCTACCGTTCTATGAAGAACGCACTGTTCCGCGCCACCCACCTAAAAGCGTGGTGCGCGGCAAGACGCGCGTTCCGCCAAATATTCAGGCTGCCTGAAAAGTTATCATCAACCAATCCGTTTGAATGGCGGTAAACAGGCGAGCATTTGTTGTCCGTAGCGTTGGGTTTTGATGCGGTTGTCTAATATGGTAACGCGCCCGTAGTCTTGCTCGGTGCGAATCAGCCGCCCCACCGCTTGAATAAGTTTGATGCTGGCTTCGGGAACGGTGATTTCAATAAAGGGTTTGCCACCGCGTTTTTCAATCCAACGGCTTTGGGTTTTCTCAATCGGATTGTCGGGCATGGAAAACGGTAGTTTCACGATGATGACGTGAACGCAGGCTTCGTGCGGCAAATCCAGTCCTTCGGCAAAGCTGTCTAATCCGAAAATGATGCTGGGTTTGCCGTTTTTTAGGTTTTGGTAATGTTGTTCGAGTAGTTTGGTTTTGGATTGTTCGCCTTGCACCAATAGGTAGGGGAGTAGGTTTTCAGGCAGCCTGAACGCGACATCGTTCATTTGTTTGCGCGATGTGAACAATACCAATGTGCCAATCGCTGCTTGGTCATCAATTAATTGGGGTAACCATTTCACGACTTCGTTGGTGTGGGCAATCGGGTCTTTGGGGCTGGCAGCAAGTGGGGGAATGTATAACTCGCCTTGTTGGGCAAAGTTAAATGGGCTTTGTAATGCCAATGTGGTGGTTTCAGGCAGCCATGCCAGACCTGTTTGTTGTAATAACAGGTTGAAATTACCCAAACTTTGTAATGTTGCCGAAGTCAGCACCGCACCTGCGGCTCGCCGCCACAAACCATTCGCCAACATCGCCGCGCTGCTGATGGGGCTGGCGTGAAACAGGTAATCCAAACGGTCATCGGCTTGTCGGCTAATCCATTTGGCTAATGGGGGGTCTTTGTCATCTTTGACGATGGTTGCCATCAGCTCCCAAACGGCAGCGATTTGCTCGGAACGGGCAACAAAAATGCCAAATTCGGTGGATAATCGGTCAATTTGGGTGTTGTCTTGGTCGCCGTCTCGCCGTGCTTGCGATAGGGCATCGTTTAAGCTGGTAATGTGTTTCAAGAGTGCATTGGCAACCACATGGGTATTGTGTACCAATGTTTGTAAATGTTCGGGAATTTGTCCGTCTTCCCATAGCCAAATGGTTTCGTGTTCTCGTTCTTCATCTTGATTTAATTCGGGTTCATCTTGTAAATGAAACGACCATTCATTGAAACTGTCTAATAATTCGGTGGCGGATTCATCGGCGGCGTTTGCCAATTCCACTTTATCGCACACGCGGGCAATTTTTTGTGTGATGTCGGGTAATTTTTCCAGCATCCAGACTGCGTGTTGCCATGAATGTTCTGCCGCAAATTGGCTCAAGGCTTTTTTGGGCAAATGATGCGCTTCGTCAATGCAATAAAAGCTGTTTTCAGGCGCAGGCAAAATCACGCCGCCACCCATGCTGATGTCTGCCAGCAACAAGTCGTGATTGGCAACCACTACATCTACCGTTTCCAAAATATCTCGTGCCAAGAAAAAGGGACATTCGGGGCGATTAGGGCAGGCATTTTTCAGGCAGCCGTGTCGGTCATTCGTTACTTGTTGCCACAAACCATCGTCTAATTTGTCTGCCCACGTGTCGCGGTCGCCGTTGAATTGGCGATTGGCGAATTGTTTTGCCATGTGCGCTAGGGTATCTAATTCATCTTGACGCGGTCTGTGGTTCCATAATACGGCTGGTGTTTCTTCTACACCAATCAGGGTTTGTTGGGCATGTCCTTGTGTTAATTGGTATAATTTGTAAGGGCATAAATAGCGACCGCGCCCTTTTGCCAACGCAAACGTCAATTCCAAACCACTTTTTTCCACCACAAACGGCAAATCACGTCCCACTAATTGCTCTTGCAATGCCACCGTTGCGCTGGACACAATCAGGCGTTTGCCACGCGTTTGCGCCATAATGCCGCCCGCCAGTAAATATGCCAAACTTTTGCCGACACCTGTAGGGCCTTCAATCACGGCAATGCTTTCACCCATGCGTTCAGGCGGCGTGTCGCTGCCTTCTTCACGCGTGAGGGTGCGTGAAAAGGCGTTGGCAATCGCTGCAATCATTTCACGTTGTGCAGGGCGTGGGCGAAATTGGGGCAAGTTTTCGGAAATGGTGCGGTAGTGGTCGCGGATGGCGTTTTTTTCTAAATCGGTAAGCATTTCAGGCAGCCTGAAGGGGAAAATGGGGTATTTTAACGTGAATTGGGAGCGAAAACGATATAGCTAATTCACTTTTAAATTGCTACGGCGTTGGCTCGCCTTGCTGTACTATTTGTACTATCTGCGGCTCGCCGCCTTGTAGCGATGTAAAATTGAACCAGCTATATTTGCACCACTCACCCAGAAACGTGGGTGCGGCGGCAAGACGCCGCGTTCTCGTTCCCAATTCAGTCATTTTTAACGATGATGATTTATGCTGATTTGGGGAATGCGTCTGTGCGTTTTAATTTTTTGTACGGTGTCAATACAATAGGAAATTTGATTAAAAACAAGTGCTTTGATTTCGGCTGGGGCATAATTGAAAAATTGGATAGCAAAGGAAAAATTTTCTTCCCAAAATGCCAATGCACCTATGGTTAATACATTGTTTTCATCATGAAATTGTTGGATAACATCTATTTTTTGTTTTAATAGTTCAATATAATCATATAGATGATGATTTTTATTGACTGTAGATGATTGTGGACGTTGCGTAACATAGTGATAAAACGGCTGCTCATAAACCAAATAAGTTTGCAGATGTGTGGCTAAATCAAAGCAAAAAGCGAAATCTTCATAACGTCTGCCAACGGGAAATTGGATGGCGTGTTGCTGCAATAATGAACGGCGCATGATTTTGGTACACGCGCTGCCAATCCATGCACCTGATTGAACCAAAGTGTGAAAATCGGCTGGAAATGATTGTTGTTGGGTAATGGCGCTGATGGTAAAACGTTGTGGTGTTTCTTTGTCGGTTTGCAGCGATTTCATTAGCAAAGGGAATAAAATCACATCAACCCCTTTATTTTGTTCAATTAATTTCGCCAAATTAGATAAAACTTGTTCGCCATGCCAATAATCATCGCCATCTAAAAACATCACATAATCGCCACGCGCCAACATCATGCCGCGATTTCGTGCCACCGATACGCCTTGATTAGGCATGGATAATAAGGTGATGTGCGAATGCTGTTGGCGATATTCAAAGGCGATTTCGCTGCTACCATCGCTGGAGCCATCGTCAATTAAAATGATTTCATAAGACTCAAATTTTTGATTTAATACCGAATCAATCGTTTTGCGTAAATACGGCGCAACTTGGTAAATGGGAATAATGACGCTGAATAAAGGTTTCATGGCAAAAAAATTCAAAAAACATCAATATAATAGATTGAACGCAAAATTTCAAATGCCATTCAATGACCCAAAAATCATTTCAATCTACATAAAAAAATGAAAAAATCCCCCAATCACTGTAAAATTCCGTTAAAATCTACCCATTATGATGATGACACACAACATTTTTTTAGTCGGACTAATGGGTGCAGGCAAAACCACACTCGGCAAACAGCTTTCCGAACATTTCCAACGCGAATTTTATGACAGCGACCAAGCCGTTTGCGACAAAACAGGCGTGTCCATTCCCACCATTTTTGAATGGGAAGGCGAGCAAGGTTTCCGCGAACGCGAAAGTTGCGCCATTGACGAATTAACCCAACTGTCCAATGTCGTATTGGCAACAGGTGGTGGTGCGGTGTTGCGCGAACAAAATCGCGCATGGCTGCGTGAGCGCGGCATAGTAATTTATCTCCATGTATTACCAGAAGTGTTGGTGGAACGCACACGCCACGACCGCAACCGCCCTTTACTCCAAGTGGACGACCCCTTGCAAAAAATGCGCGACCTTTACCAAACCCGCGACCCGATTTACCGCGTCACCGCCCACATCATTTTGGAAGTCGGCAACGAAAACCATTACGCCACATTTAACAAATTACTTTTGGCACTCAATCAGTTGGCTGACCAATCAACCATTGACTGAATGGACAGAACGTGGCGTCTTGCCGCCACACCCACGCTTTCGGATGCTGGCACGAAATGATTGCACTTCGTTGTTCGCGTGATTTCAGGCTGCCTTTGATACACAAAATATAAAAGCATCGTCATTCCCGCGTAGGCGGGAATCTAATTTAATCATCAACCTATTTTGCTAAATATAGATTGGTTGAATTTCTAATTGGATTCCCGCCTACGCGGGAATGACGGAAATTATTAATTTTGATGATATTTTCATTTCAAAAGCAGCCTGAAAATTCGCCCAATTATTGATTATTTAAAGAGATTAACCATGAAAACGGTTCATGTTCACACCCCATCGCACAGCTATCCTATTCATATTGGCACGGGATTGTTGCGCGATTTTTCCCTATTTGCGCCGCATTTGGGCAAAAAAGCCGCCATCATTACCAATGAAACCATCGCGCCCCTATATTTGCCCCAACTCACTGAATTATTAAAACAAAACCACATTGAAACCTTCGCCATCATCTTAAAAGACGGCGAACAGTACAAAAACCACGATTCACTCAACCAAATTTACGATGCGCTATTGGCAAATCATGCCGACCGTAAAACCACGTTGATTGCGCTTGGTGGTGGTGTGATTGGTGATGTGGTGGGTTTTGCGGCTGCCACTTATCAACGCGGCGTGCCGTTTATTCAAGTGCCAACAACTTTGTTGAGTCAAGTGGATTCATCTGTTGGCGGCAAAACGGCGGTGAATCATCCGCGCGGCAAAAATATGATTGGCGCATTTTATCAGCCCCAGTTGGTGATTGCCGATTTGGACACGCTCAACACGCTGCCTGAACGTGAATTTTCGGCTGGCATGGCAGAGGTTATCAAATATGCCCTGTTAGGCGATGTGGTGTTTTTGGAATGGCTGGAACAACATATTGAATCTATTATGCAATATGACAGCGAATTGCTTGCCAAAGTGGTGGCGCATTGCTGCCAAATGAAAGCCGATATTGTTGCCGAAGACGAAACGGAACAGGGCATTCGCGCTCATTTGAATTTGGGACATACGTTCGGGCACGCGATTGAAGCGGAAATGGGTTATGGTAATTGGTTGCACGGCGAAGCGGTGGCGGCGGGTACGGTGTTGGCGTGTTTGTTATCGGAGCAATTAGGGCATTTGAATGCTGATGATACGGCGCGTGTGGCAACATTATTCCGTGCGGCAAAATTGCCTGATACACCACCATCATTTTCATTTGAACAATGGCTTGCTCACATGCGCCACGATAAAAAAGTGGAAAATGGCACGATGCGATTTATCACATTGGCACAACTTGGTCGCGCCCAAATTAGCCAAATTACAGATATGAATTTATTAGAAAAAACATTGAATAAATTCACAAATTAAATTGAATTGGTTATAATCCGCCCAGTTTCAGGCAGCCTGAAAACAAATTGGGGAGTGTTTGCGTTGTTATCCCCAATGGTATAAGATTTATTTCCAAATAAAACAAATGATTAGGAAACAAAATGACACAAGAAACCGCACTCGGCGCAGCATTCAAACAAGCCGTACAAACGATGAGTAAACGCCAACAAACTGAATTGATTGCTGACCATATTTACAAAAAATATGATGTATTTAGTAAATTCAAACCTTTGGCGCTGGGAATTGAGGAAGAGTTGGTGGCGGCATTGCCCCAATTTTCGCCAGAATTGATTACACGTGTGATGGCAAATCATTGTCGCCGTCCTAAATATTTGAAATCGGTTGCGCGTGGTGGTAAACGTTTTAATTTAAATGGTAAATTCAAAGGCGAAGTGACCACTGAAGAGCAACAACACGCATTAGAACAACCCGGTATCAAAGAAGCCGTGGAAAAACAACAAGCGCGTCGTGCTGAAGCGGCTGCGCGTCGTGCCGAAAAAAATCAAGCTGAAACCACCACGCAGCCTGAAACCACTACTGAAGAATAAGGTTATCATATGAAATTTTCATCTATTTTATTGGCAACCGTGCTGGCAACCAGCGCATTGACCGCACAAGCCGAAACGCGTGTTATCATGGACACCAGCATGGGCAAAATTGAACTGTCGCTAGACGAACAACGTGCGCCCAAAACCGTTGCCAATTTCGTAGAATATGCCAATCAAGGCTTTTACAATGGCACGATTTTCCATCGCGTGATTAATGATTTTATGATTCAAGGCGGCGGTTTTACCAGCGATATGGTGCAAAAACCAACCGCGCCTGCCATTATCAACGAAGCCAATAATGGCTTGAAAAATGACGATGGCACGATTGCCATGGCGCGTACGGGCGACCCACATTCCGCGACCAGCCAATTTTTCATCAATGTGAAAAACAATGATTCACTGAACTACACACGCAGCACGCCACAAGGCTATGGCTATGCCGTGTTTGGTAAAGTAACCAAAGGCATGGACGTGGTACGCAAAATTGCCAATGTGCGAACCACAACACGTTTGATGCACCAAGACGTGCCAGCGCAACCTGTTATAATTAAAAGCGTTAAAATTGTTAAATAATCAATGAAATAAGATTTCAGGCAGCCTGTGAATGTTTCAGGCTGCCTGAATTTTTGAGGAATCGTTTATGAAATTAACCTTAATGTTCCGTGAATACTGCGGTTTATGCCACGATATGCTGCGCCAATTACAGCCATTTCAAGCCGAATTTGGCTTTGAATTGGAAATTATTGATGTGGATGAATTTGCCGAATTGGAATTGAAATACAATGAATTAGTCCCCGTATTATTGCATGGCGAGCATGAAATTTGCCATTGGCATTTGGACGAAACGGCTTTGCGGGATTACCTACAAACCATTCAGGCTGCCTGAAAATCAGATTGCTGATTTTGCCAGAACGCGGCGTCTTGCCGCCGCACCCACGCTTTCGGTGGGTGGCACGAAACGCTCTGTTCTTCGTAGTAAGGTGGTTTTTTGCGAAGATTTCAGGCTGCCTTTTTTACGATTTTAAACCTAAAGGCAGCCTGAAATTTAATTTCCCGTCAAAACCACGCTGTCTTCCACCCATTTACCATCAAATAATTGCACTAATTGCTGCGCGACTGCATCGGCATTGAGCGCGGAACGTGCGGTTTCACGCTGTTCGTGTGCGATGCGTTCGCGGTACATGGCTGGGGTTTCCCAACCGTGTCCGTCTTGCCATGCTTGCGTTTTGATGGTAACGGGCAATTCGTAAACTTCCGATAAAATCGCCGAAATTCGGTCAAAATATTCATCTTTGACTGAATTTTTGGTTTTTTCTTC
Source organism: Simonsiella sp. (assembly GCA_041831015.1). Classification (GTDB taxonomy): domain Bacteria; phylum Pseudomonadota; class Gammaproteobacteria; order Burkholderiales; family Neisseriaceae; genus Simonsiella. The sequence continues at coordinate 16,508 of JBHARQ010000253.1, forward strand.
CATCAACGCCAAGTGCAACACGCCATTTTGAAAATCCACCCAAGCCAAATGATTCAACACCATTTGCGCCGCCGCCACGCTGCTGCCAATTTGGGCGGCAATTTGAATCCAATGTTCTTTTTTAAATTCAGGCATTTGATTTTTATCAATGCGTTTGTGTGGGGCGATGGGTTCGGGTTCCTGCTCATCCTCTTCGGGCGTATCGTCTTCTAAATATGGCGGTGTCGCAGACAATGCCTCAAACGGAATATAGCCATCATCGTAGCGATCATACGATGGCATTTCATCTAAATCATTGAAATACGGCGGCATTGGCTCTGATTCTACATTGGGATTCAATGTATTTTCAGTATTCAGGCTGCCTGAAAAGTTGGAATTGGGTAATTTGGCGGTGGTATCCGCATTTTCATTTTCCAACATTTCTGTATCGTTCAAGCTGCCTGAAATGCTTGAATCGGGTAATTTGGTGGTGGTGTCCGCATTTTCATTTTCCAACATTTCTGTATTGTTCAGGCTGCCTGAAATGTTGGAATTGGGTAATTCGGTGGTGGTGTCCGCATTCACATTTTCCAAAATTTCTACATCGTTCAGGCTGCCTGAAATGTTTAAATCGGGCAATTTGGCGGTGGTTTCCGCATTTTCATTTTCCAAAATTTCTGCCTGATTCACATCATCGGTTGGCAAATCTTCCCAAGGCGGCGTTAAATCAGGGGCTTCTCGGCGAATGTCTTCCCGATGCGGTGGCGGTAAATCTTGCGGACGAAATTGTTTTTGCACCACTTTATCTGAATCTTTTGCTAAATCAGATGGTTTGGGTGGTGCAATCACATTCACATCACTTTTTTTTTCAGGCGGATTATGCAGTTGCGTGCCTTCAATCGTGCTGTGCGGCGGCGTGTGTTTCGCCGCAAACGGCGCAAATGCCAACATTCGCAGCAAAGTCATCACAAAACCTGCGTATTCATCAGGCGCAAGCGGCAAATCCTGTTTGCCATGAATCGCGCATTGATAATACAACTGAATTTGTTCATCACTAAAATATTGCGATAAATGCAATAATCGCTCGCGTTCGGGGTCATCGTGGTCAATCGCAGATGGCACGGTTTTGAGCAAAGCAAGTCTTTGTAATAACATCGCTAATTCATTTAACGCGCTGTCAAAACCAATCGCATTGGCTGCCATTTCTTGCGCTTTGGCAATCAACTGCTCGCCGTCTTGCTCCATTAAATACGTTAATAATTCATACAGATAGCGTTTATCTACCGCGCCAATCATATCGCGCACATCAGATTCTTTCACGCTGCCCGAACCCATCGCAATCGCTTGATCAAGCAAACTCAACGCATCACGCATCGAACCCTGCGCCGCCCGTCCCAACAACGCCAACGCCGCAGGTTCATAAATAATCTGCTCACTTTTTAACACATGCGTCAAATGCTCGGTAACTTGCTGTGCCGTCATATTCCGCAAAACAAATTGCAAACAACGGCTTAACACCGTAATGGGCACTTTGTGCGGGTCGGTGGTTGCCAAAATAAATTTCACATGTTCGGGCGGCTCTTCCAGCGTTTTCAACATCGCATTAAATGCCGATTTGGACAACATATGCACTTCGTCAATAATATAAACCTTATATTTCCCCGCCGTTGGTGCATATTGCGCGTTTTCCAACACTTCACGAATATTATCAATGCCCGTATTACTCGCCGCATCAATCTCCAACAAATCCACAAATCGCCCTGCATCAATATCTCGGCAAGACTGACATTCACCGCACGGCTCGCCGTGATGCGGATGTTCACAGTTCAGACTTTTGGCGAGAATCCGCGCAATCGTCGTTTTGCCCACACCACGCGTCCCCGTGAGCAAATAAGCGTGATGCAAACGCCCTTTATCCAACGCATTTTGCAACGCTTTGACAACATGCTGTTGCCCCACCAAATCGGCAAATGTTTTGGGTCGCCATTTGCGAGCGAGAACTTGATAAGCTGACATCATTTCACATTTTCAATAAACACATTGCCCCTATTTTAAACGAAAACAGGCTGCCTGAAACGTTCCATTTGTTTTCAGGCAGCCTGAATGTGGCGCAATTGATTTGAGGGGCTAATGAAGCAGAACGCGCGTCTTGCCGCGCACCACGCTTTTAGGTGCGTGGCGCGGAATGGCGCGTTCTTCGTAGAACGGTCGGGCGGATTCTTGCATCCGATATTTCCGTAAAATCAAAGGATGATATTGGATACAAGTTGGCGTAGGTCGGGCATTGATTCCCGACAATATGTTGAAATATTTCGAAAATGTGTCGGGCATCAATGCCCGACCTACCGTTCTACGAAGAACATCCCGTTCTGTGCCACCAATCTAAAGCGTGGGTGCGGCGGCAAGACGCCGCGTTTACGATGTCTTAACAAAGCAAAACCCCGTTTCGCAAAATGAAACGGGGTTCTACTTCAACCAGAAAGGAAATCATCATGAAAAAACAAAGGTAGCGAGCCAGACCCTCGGCACTAACTTTTCTGAGTGGGCTGCTGGCTTCCGCCCCTGACCCGTTGTTCAAAATTGTTATGCGAGGAGACCCGCTACTGGATTGGCATTATACCGACTTCTTACAAAACTTCAAGTGTTTTTACAAAATTCATGATTTTTTTTTACGCTGGGCATGAATTCGTGGTTTAATTCTTGGTTATACTAGCGTACTTTTTATTTTATGCTTTGATTTATAAGGAACACATGATGAAACAGGATAATTTTGATACTTATGGCACGATTAGTCGTTTTTTGCATTGGAGCATGGCGTTGTGCTTTTTCTTTTTGATGGGGACGGCTATCGCGTTTAATATCAGTGAGGAATATTATAGTTTGATGGATTATCATAAGCTGGCGGGCGTGGTGGTCTTGGCTTTGGGGGTGGTGCGCGTGGTGTGGGCGATTGTGAATCGTAAAAATCGTCCGTATGGGAATGTGATGGTGAAATTGGGGCATTTGGCGTTGTATGTGTTGATGTTGGCGGTGCCGTTGTTGGGGGTGTTGCGTCAATATGGTTCGGCGAAAAATGCGTTTGTGTTTAATGGGATTGAGTTGATTCCTGCTGCGCCTGCAAAGGTTGAGTCTTTGGTGTCGTTGGGCAATCAGTTTCATGGGGAATTGGGCTTTGCGTTGTTTGCTTTGATTGTGGGGCATATTGTGATGGCGGTGGTTCATCAGATTAAGGGCGAGAAAATCATTAATCGTATGGCGAAATAGTGATTTCAGGCTGCCTGAAATGGGAACGCTTGGTGATTCGTGCCGCGTTTTTAAGCGTGGGTGCGGCGGCAAGACGCCGCGTTCTGGCGAATGGCTGGTGTTTTTTGTTTTCAGGCTGCTTGTTTGTTTTTTATGTTTAATTTGGAGTATTTTGATGATGAAACATTGGGTGATTTTGGCAACGGCTTCTACTTTGGCGGCTTGCGCTCAAACGTCTGCTGAACCTAAAATTGGGATGGCTAATCCTGCATCGGTATTTTGTGAAAAACAGGGCGGTAAGTCGGTTTCTCGTAAAAATGCAGATGGCGCGGCATACGGTGTGTGCGTGTTTGCCGATGGTCGTGAAGTGGAAGAGTGGGAATATTTCCGCGCAAACAGCCCTAAATAATATGAATTAGCGACATTCAGGCTGCCTGAAAACGGGTAAACGTTTCAGGCAGCCTGTTTTTATGGATGTTTTATGCTGCTGGCAGTAATCGCAGACGGCGTAATTCATCGCATACATCACCGCGTTGCCAATCGTTGCCCGATGCCAAGATGAGCAAGACGGTAGCGGTTTCCACATTGCATTTGCCGCCATTAATCGCGCCCGATGCACGCAAACGGCTGCCTTGGGCGTAAATGGGTGCTGCTTCGCCTTCGGGGACTTGGCTGATGTTTAAAATCAGGCGGTTTTTGCTGCTTAATTGGTGAATGGCGTCCAGTAAGTCAATGTCAGCAGGTGCATTGCCATGACCGTAAGTCATTAAAATAGCAGCGTTAATGGGGAAGGTTCGTAGCATATGCGCGGCGGCTTTCACGCCAATGCCTGGAGTGAGAAAGAGTGTGGCGACGCGTTGGTCGGGGTCAAAGCGGCGCGGCAGTTGGTTAAATGCGGGTGCGGCTTTTTCGGGCGACCATGTGCCAAAGTGGTGGTTGGCAAAGCCAGCGTCCACCATCGTGCTGCATTTGGTGGTGCCAACGGCTGGGAATAAATCGCCATTAAATGCCAATAAAACTTCTTTCACATCATCGCGTTGTAATGCGTTGATAGCGGTTTGTAAATTGAGTGGCGCATCGCTGTTTTCTGTGCCAAATGGTTTTTGTGCGCCTGTTAAAATCACGGGTTTGCCCAATGTATCGAGCGTCAGCGCAAACATATTGGCGGTGTAAGCCAGCGTGTCTGTGCCGTGCAATACCAATGCGCCATCAAAATTTGGCAAATTGTCTTGCAAGATTTGCAGCCATTCCGCCCAATGTTGTGGCGATACCGCAGAGCTGTCAATCAATGGCTGGCAAACGTGCCAAGTGAAATTCAGACTGCCTGCAAATGGCGCGAGCGCGGTGTCCACAATCGCGGTATCGGGTTTCAAACCATCGGGGCTTTCGGTCATGCCAATGCTGCCGCCTGTGTACAGTACGAAAATATTTTTCATAATGTATTCCTTTGTTTAATTAATCTTTTTCTCAAATTTAAAGTGGTTTATTTTGTCAAAACAGCCAATGCTTCGCGGTATTTTTCTACCGTTTTGCTTAATACATCGGCTGGCACGGCTGGGGCGGGTGGCTGTTTGTTCCAGCCGCTTTGTTCCAACCAATCGCGCACAAATTGTTTGTCAAAAGACGGTGGATTTTTGCCCACTTCATAGGTTTCTACCGCCCAAAAACGGCTGCTGTCGGGGGTCAAAACTTCGTCCATCAAGGTCAAAACGCCATTTTCATCCAAACCAAATTCAAATTTGGTGTCGGCAATGATGATGCCGCGTGATTTGGCGTAGGCGGCGGCTTCGCTGTACAACTGAATGGCTTTGCTGCGAACTTGTTCTGCCAAATCCGCGCCAATAATCTCAACACATTGTTCAAATGAAATATTTTCATCGTGGTCGCCCACTTCCGCTTTGGTGGAAGGCGTGAAAATCACTTCGGGCAATTGCTCGGCTTCGCGTAAATGTTCGGGCAATTTGATGCCGCATACCGTGCCTGATTTTTGGTATTCTTTCCAACCACTTCCGCTCAAATAGCCACGCACCACCGCTTCAATTTTGACAGGCGTTAAACGCTTTGCCACCACCGCACGTTGTTCAATGGCACGCGCTTCGTTTTTAGGCAGCACGTCATACACCGTTTGCCCTGTGAAATGATTGGGCATGATGTGTGCTAATTTTTGAAACCAGAAATTGGAAATTTGCGTCAAAATTTCGCCTTTTCCCACAATGGGTTCGTCCAAAATCACATCAAACGCTGACAAACGGTCGGTGGCAACGATTAACATGGTTTTGTTGTCAATTTCGTATAAATCGCGCACTTTGCCAGAATAAATTTTGTTTAGGGAAATGCTCATATTGGAACTTTCGTGAAGAGAGATGAAAAATGGAAATATTTTAACGCGTGAAAGCCGCATTTACAAATCTGTTTTCAGGCAGCCTGAAAGGGCTAAATTGTAACAAAATCACGAAAAAATGCGACAAAAAAACATAGAAAAAAATATTCTAAATCACATGATTATAAAATATTTTTCAGAATAACATGATTTTGCTATGATGCGATTTTTTCCCATAATCTCTCTATAGAAGGAACCCATCATGGCACGTTTAACCGTACATACTGTAGAAACCGCTCCTGAAGCCGCTAAACCACGCGTTGAAGCTGCTTTGAATGCCAACGGCTTTTTGCCGAACTTGATTGGCGTGTTGGCAAATTCGCCTGAAGCCTTGGCGTTTTATCAAGAAGTGGGCAAATTAAATGGCGCAACCAGCTTGACGGCTGGCGAACGCGAAGTGGTGCAAATCATCGCCGCCAAACGCAACGAATGCGGCTTTTGCGTGGCTGGACACACCAAATTGGCAACGTTGAAAAAATTATTGTCAGACAATGCGATTGCAGCTTCTCGCGCGGTGAATCCTGCGGAATTTGATGACGCAAAATTGAGCGCATTGGCAAATTTCACCATCGCGGTTATGGAAAACAAAGGCGCGGTGTCTGATGAGCAATTGGCTGCATTTTTAAACGCGGGTTACACGCAACAGCAATCTGTGGAAGTGGTATTGGGTGTGGCATTGGCAACTTTGTGCAATTACACCAATAATTTAGCCAAAACAGACATCAATCCTGAATTGCAAGCGTTTGCTTAATACGCAAATGGTTCGGCTGCCACATCCCCAAAGCGTGGGTGTGGCGGCAAGACGCCACGTTCTGGTTAATATTCAGCTAACCTTTCAGTACGAGACAAAATTTAAATAGCACCACGTGGAACGGCGACGGCTCGTCGCCAACTTTTTGAATTTGATAAAAATTAAATTGATGGGCTATTTTGAAATGGCGACGAGCCGTCGTCGCTCCATTTTTTGTTATGTGCTGAAAGCTCGTTCCCTCTCCCTATGTGAGAGGGAATTGTTTTTTTGCTTGCATTTAAATTTTTGTCGTATACTCAAAGGCAATCTGAAATGAAAATAAGGAAACCAAATCATGCCCAGTATTACCGTTCGCCAACTTTATCAAGACAATCAGCAAAAATTGCAAATGAATTGGACTGCTGGCGCAGCAGGCAGTGATAACCGCATTGTGGTGGAAGCCGATAAACACGCATTGGCTTTGGTGGGGCATTTGAATTTTATTCATCACAATCAAATTCAGGTATTGGGCGTGGCAGAAGTGGAGTATTTGCAGAAATTAGAACAGCTTGAAAATACGTCTAGTTTGGATGAATTGTTTGATTTTCCGATGGCATTAATTATTGTTGCCAATGATTTGCCTGTACCGAATACGTTGCGCGATTATTGCCATACGCACAATGTACCGTTACTGACTTCTAAATTGGAAAGCCCTTATTTAATGGACGTGTTGCGGATTTATTTGCAACGCGTGTTGGCGGTTTCAACCATTAAACACGGGGTGTTTTTAGATGTTTTTGAAATTGGCGTGTTACTGATGGGCGCGTCTGGGTTGGGCAAAAGTGAGTTGGCGTTGGAGTTGATTTCGCGTGGACACAGTTTGGTGGCTGATGATGCGGTGGAGTTGCATCGTACCGCGCCTGAAGTATTAGAAGGGCGTTGCCCACCTGTTTTGCGTGATTTTTTGGAAGTTCGCGGTTTGGGCATTTTAAACATTCGCCACATTTTCGGCGAAACGTCCATTCGCCCCAAAAAGCAGCTCAAACTCATCATCAACCTGATTCCTGCTGATGATGATTATATGAAACAAATTGACCGTTTAAGCATTCGCAGTGAAACCGAAAGCATTTTGAATGTCAAAATCCGTTCCGTTGTGTTGCCCGTAGCGGCTGGACGAAATTTAGCTGTATTGGTGGAAGCCGCCGTACGAAACTACATCCTACAATTGCGCGGCAAAGACAGCACCAAAGAATTTTTAGAACGCCATCAAGAAGTCATGAAAGCCGAAAGTTTAAATCAAGAAGATACCGACCACGATGGCGATTAAACCTTCAGGCAGCCTGAAATTTGACGGGAACGCGGCGTCTTGCCGCCGCACCCACGCTTTTGGGTGTGGTTGCTCAACGATTTGCTTCCAAAAACATTCAGGCTGCCTGAATCACGACCAAACAAATTCCCGCACCCCCAACGGCTCACGCCCCAACAATTTCACAAAATCCCCACTCTCCGCCCAAGCCCCCTCTTGCAATAACTTCATACTGCCCTTGCTCAAAAAACCATTGCTGACCACATTCCCCAACGGCAAAAACGGCTGAATCAACATCATCGGCATCGGCAACACCGCCAAACCGCGTTTACCATGAATCGTCTCACGCAACAAACGCAAATATTCGGCTAATGTGTGCCGTGTCGCACCGACCATATTCACTACCGCCCCATTTGCCAACGGCTGTTCCGCCAATTTCACCAAACCCAACGCCACATCGTCCACATGCACAGGTTGCATCAACCCTGTTGCTACGCTGGGCAATACCAAAACTGGCAATTTCGCCATATTCACAAACATTTCACAACTCTTGCCACCACGCCCAAACACCACAGACGGACGCGCCACATTCACCGTCAAATGACCCAATTCCAACAAAGCCTTATCGCCACGCCCTTTACTACCAACAAACGCCACTTCATGCCCCGCGTCCGCGCCCAATGCCGACAACTGCACCCAATGTTTCACGCCCATTGCCACCGCCCATTGCGCCAACTGCACAGGCGCGTGATGATGTACCGTTTCCAGCACGTCCGCATGACGCGACATCACGCCCACCATATTGACCACCACATCTTGATTTTGCAAACAAGATTTTGCCTGTTCTTCATTTAAATTCAACAAATTAATTTGCGAACGCTGGGCAAGCGTAACCACATGACCGCGTTCACGCAATAAATTTGCCACACGCGAACCGATAAAACCTGTACCGCCTAATAATAAAATATTCATTGTAAAATTCCTTGTTTTTAAATAGAAAATATATTTTCAGGCTGCCTGAATTTTTATCGGGAACGCGGCGTCTTGCCGCCGCACCCACGCTTTTAGGTGTGTAGCGCGTGTTTGTTTTGCGCTCCGTAGTATCGGTTTGGCGTTGCAGGCAGCCTTTCAGTACATGACAAAAATGGAGCGGCGACGGCTCGTCGCCATTTTTCAAATATTCCATCAATTTCATTTTGATGAAATTCAATCGTTGGCGACGAGCCGTCGCCGCTCCATGTGGTGCTATTTGAATTTTATCGTGTACCGAAAGTCTGCCTAAATCTCTTATCGTGTACTCAAAAGCAGCCTGAAAATCAAATTACCCTACATATTAATAAACCCACTTACAAACACCAGCCAAGGCTCGCTCATCAACTGACCACTCACCCAACCCCAAACAATGAACAATGCACACAAACCCACCGCCAAAATCGTCATATACACCAACCAACGTTGAGAACGCTGCTCCGCCAATGCACAAGCGGCAATCAAGTAACAAGCCGATACCAACCAAGCCAAAAAACCCCAGCCGAATTTCATACCAAATACCAAACTACCCAACATCAGCACCAAAGCCAGTACCGCCCAACCCAAAGGCGCGCGCCGACCACACAACAGCCGCACTACCAAAGTCAGCACAATATAATTAGCAAAACTCGGCAAAGAAACAGGTAAAGCCCAAACAAATACTGCCGACAAAGCCGCCACCACTGCGCCAACCATCATCTTCTCAAACCCTATCGCAGGCAAAACCAATGCCACCACGAAAAATCCCAAAGCCAGCCAAGTTGTCCGTTTTGTTGCGGTGTCCACTTGCTGCACACATTTCCCTGCAAACATCGTCCACAACCAAAAACAAAACGCCAAGCCATAAGCCAAAAAAATCAACACACCGACCAAAAAATCTTCCATTATTTTTTTCTCCTGTTTCGCCGCGAATTTTCAGGCTGCCTGAAATTATTTTCTGCGCTGATTAGGCGGAATGCGGCAAACACCATCTTCACATTCAGGGCGCGGCAACAGCCATTTCGGAAATTTATAACGATTTCGCGCAAACCACGGATAAACCCAATCCGCAAAATGATTTAACAACGGCAAATTCGCCAACTTCACAATCGCAAACCCCTGATAACCTTCATACATTTTGCGAACCGCCGCCATTTGCGACAACATCACGCCCTCATCGGTCAAAACGTGCAGATAAGTCATCGCCTGTTCGGGTGTAATGCCGTATTGCGCCAACACAGCCTCATTGCCCTGAATCGCCACCGCCTCCAACGTGTCCGCGCGACTGTCTTGCAAAATCAACTGAATTTCCCGTACACAAATCGGGCATTCCGCATCATAAAAAACCTTATTCATGTTCAATCCCCTTCATTACTACATCGGTTTCAGAACCATCAGAAAATAAATAATAAAAGAAGCACAAAACGCAGGATAACCCAACAACTCCCACCAAAACTGATATTTTTTGTAACTACTTGGCAACGTTTCCGATTTTTGCTCATAAGCCGCTTGCGCCAACTTCGCCATTTTGATTTGCAACCACACCACAGGCAACCAACACGCCCCCGCCAAAAAATACAACGCCAACGCCCATTTCACCCACAGCCACGCCCCGTCCCAAGTAAACGGCATACCCAAAGCATGCAACAACCATAACCCCGAAAAAAATTGGAAAATCACCGCAGGCGTGGTAAACCACCAATCCGCCTTCATCACCCATTTAGAAACAACCGCTTGCGCTGGAATAGAACCACTACGGTTCGCCCAAAACAAATAAAATGCCGTGCCAAAACCTGTACCAATCATCAGCGTAGCGGAAATAATGTGCAAAGTTTTAACGATTAAATAAGTATTCATAATGTTACTCCGTTTGGTTTGTTCTGTTGAAACAGAAAATACAGTATAGCTAAAATCGGTATATTTTTAATCAACGGTGCGAATGGGTGCGACCACATTTCAGGCAATTTGAACGCAATAATCAAACTGTACGCCACCACCGTAACAAATTGTGCCAACCAAAATAAAGCCTTATGCCGAAACCGACTGACACACCCCACCGCAAACCCAATATCCAACAATGACGCCAACACCAGCACAGGATATTGCCAATCCGCCGTAAAACCCACTTGCGCCAACATATTCAATGATTGTTCAGGCGCAAAAACAATCGGTTGCACCCCACTCCACAGCCACAAAAACGCCATCGCATAAATCAAATAATTCATCTTTATTTACCTAAATTTCTGTATAAACTGAAATTAAATATTCAAATTTCAGGCAGCCTGAACAATCAAAACTGCCTAAAATCAATGATTAACGCAATAATTTCTGAATACTCGCCCCTAATTTCAACACCTTCGCCATCGTAGCGGTGGACAATTTCAGCATTTCATTTGTCCAACTGGTCAGCGTGGCGATGAAATCGTGGGTTTCGCTAATCCGTTTGCGGACATTTTCGTTTTCCTGTGCAAATTCAGGCGATTGCATCAACTGATTGAGAAATTGCTGGGTCGGTTCAATTTCACGGCGTTGGCGGTGTTCTACGATAATGCGAAACATCGTCCACACATCTTCGTAAGTCGTAAAATAATCGCGTCTATCGCCCAAAATATGCGTTACTTGAACCAGTTGCAAGCTCTGCAATTCCTTCAAACTGGTAGAAACATTGGAACGCGCCACGCCCAAAGTTTCCACCAATTCATCGGCATTCATCGGTTTGCCAATGATGTACAACAGTGCGTGAATTTGGGCTACGGTGCGATTGACGCCCCATTTCGTCCCCATTTCGCCCCAATGCAAAACAAATTTTTCGGTTACGGGATTGAGTTTCATGATTGAACCTTGTTTATCATCGTGCCGCCAGTTTACAAATTTTCTTTATTTCTGTCAAGACTGAAATTTTAGAATTTTTCAGTACATAATTGTAGGTCGGGCATTGATGCCCGACAAAACACCTACGAAACGGAGAACGCACCGTTCCGCACCACCGCCCAAAAGCGTGGGTGCGGCGGCAAGACGCCGCGTTCTGGCAAATATCCAAAGCAATTTATTGTGAACCAGTTCTATATGATAACCGCGCTCATCAAAATTTTCACAAGCAAGAAATGGTAAATTATGGCAAAATGGAAGGCGGATTTTTTACTCGTTTCCCTTATTTTAGGAGCTACCATGTCCATCAAGAAAGTTGTGCAACTCATTGAAGATAATGATGTTCGTTTTGTAGATTTGCGTTTTACCGACACCAAAGGTAAACAACATCACTTTACCATTCCTGCGCGTATTGTGTTGGAAGACCCCGAAGAATGGTTTGAAAATGGACAAGCATTTGACGGCTCGTCTATTGGTGGCTGGAAAGGCATTCAGGCTTCTGATATGCAATTACGCCCCGATGCTGAAACCGCATTCATTGACCCATTTTACGATGACGCAACTTTGGTGCTGACTTGCGATGTGATTGACCCTGCTGACGGCAAAGGTTACGACCGCGACCCACGCTCTATCGCCAAACGTGCCGAAGCGTATTTGAAATCATCAGGCATTGGCGACACCGCATTTTTCGGACCCGAGCCTGAATTTTTTGTGTTTGATGGCGTGTCGTTTGAAACGCATATGCACAAATCGCGTTTTGAAATCACTTCGGAAACAGGTGCGTGGTCTAGCGGCTTGGATTACGATGGACAAAATACAGGTCATCGCCCTGTAGTCAAAGGTGGTTACACGCCTATTGCACCTGTGGACGCAGGTCAAGATTTGCGTTCGGCAATGGTGCGTATTTTGGAAGAAATTGGCATTCCCGTAGAAGTTCATCACGCGGAAGTGGCAACAGGCGCACAAATGGAAATTGGTACACGTTTCAATACGTTAGTAAAACGTGCTGACTGGACGCAAGACCAAAAATATGTGATTTGGAATGTAGCGCACAATTTCGGCAAAACCGCGACTTTCATGCCCAAACCTTTGATGGGCGACAACGGTAGCGGTATGCACGTTCATCAATCCATTTGGAAAGACGGCAAAAACCTGTTTTCAGGCGATGGCTATGCAGGTTTGAGCGAAATCGCGTTGTACTACATTGGCGGCATTATCAAACATGCCAAAGCATTGAACGCGATTACCAATCCTTCTACCAACTCTTACAAACGCTTGGTGCCACATTTTGAAGCCCCTGTGAAATTGGCGTATTCAGCGAAAAACCGTTCAGCGTCTATCCGCATTCCTGCGGTGAATAGCCCGAAAGCGGTGCGTATTGAAGCGCGTTTCCCAGACCCAACTGCGAACCCTTATTTGACGTTTGCGGCATTGCTGATGGCGGGTTTGGACGGCATTCAAAATAAAATCCACCCCGGTGACCCAGCCACCAAAAACTTGTACGATTTGCCACCCGAAGAAGACGCGCAAGTGCCAACTGTGTGTGCGTCTTTGGACGAAGCATTGAAAGCGTTGAAAGAAGACCACGAGTTCTTGTTGCGCGGTGGCGTGTTCAGCAAAGAATGGATTGACAGCTACATTGCATTCAAAGAAGAAGATGTGCGCCGTATGCAAATGGCACCGCACCCATTGGAATTTGAAATGTATTATTCATTGTAATTTGTTGATTTAAAAAAAACATTCAGGCTGTCTGAAAACTCGTTTTGGCGTTTTCAGGCAGCCTGAAACAATATTGGCTCAAAAAATCAAAATATAAAGGAACACCAAATGAACTCAATTCAACGATTAGGCAGCAACGCCCGATTATCCGAAGCCGTAATTGCCAATGGCTTTGTTTTCCTATCGGGCATGGTGCCTGAAGTGTCGGGCGACATTACCGCGCAAACTGCCGATGTCTTGCGCCAAATTGACGATTGGCTCGCGCAATGCGGTTCGGACAAAAGCCGTATTTTAGAAGCCACCATCTATTTGCCTGATATGGCAGACTACGATGGCATGAATGCGGCGTGGGACGCTTGGGTGGATACCACCCACACACCCGCTCGCGCTTGCGTGGAAGCGAAACTTGCTAAAGCCGAATGGAAAGTAGAAATCAAAGTTTCCGCATTGCAAAAATAACGCGTTTTCCCTTTCAGGCAGCTTGAATATTTGGCGGAACGCGGCGTCTTGCCGCCGCACCCACGCTTGTCTTCGTAGTGATGGTAGGTGGTGCTTTGACCGTTTTGCGCTCTATCGCCGCGCGGCGACTTACTTTTTAAAAAAGTAAGCCAAATAACATGAAATTCAAATAACGTGTAGCAACTGTATTTTTAACCCCGTCGAGCAAAAATACAAAAAACGTTAAAA
>JBHARQ010000254.1:0-27632 GCA_041831015.1 Simonsiella sp.
TTGAGAAGAATTGTTCCTAATTTCATCTATAATTTCATTACCAAACCAAAATTCTTGATTGTTAAAAACAAACCATCTTTCTATTGAAATCATTTGGTTGTATATTTCATATTTAATGAAAGCTTGTTCCCATTTTTGAGCTCCTACAAAATATAATAATTCTTGAGCAAAAGTTTCATATTGTTTGGTAAAGTCTAAAAAATATTCATTACTCATTGCTGAAATTTCCATTCTCTTGGTTTGCCATTGATTGTTGCGATAACTTTAAATTGATTTGGTCTAGTAGTATTATCGTTAGCAAGCGTAGGTACGGTTAGCGACAGCGTAACCGTACGAATGATTCTTTAAAATGACAATAACATTCGTACGATTACGGCTTACGCCTAATCGTACCTACGCGCGTTATTTTTTAATTAATTATTTTTTAAAATCAAAATATTAGTTTAATTTCACTTGGATTCCCACCTACGCAGGAATGACGGTAACATCTACTTTTTCAACTATATCATGGATAAAGCCCATGCTACAACCAATACTACGAAGAACGCGCGGTTTCGTGCCACTTCCCTAAAGCGTGGGTGCGGCGGCAAGACGCCGCGTTCTGGTCAATTTTTTGTATTATTTGGGTTTTGCGCTAAAATGGTGGTTTTCTTGCGTTCAGGCAGCCTGAAATGAATGATTCGTTGTCTCTTTATGCTCCAGCCGATAATGTTTTGACGTTGCTCGCGGCTCATGCGCCCGATGAGTTGGCGGTGGTTTCGCCATTTATTCCTAGGTTATTCAATGCTTTGGCTGATGGTCATGGTTTTATTTATGTGAATGGGGATGATGCGGCGGCGTTGTCGTCTGCCACGTCTTTGGTGGGGCAGGAATATGCGCCGTTTGTGTTGTATGGGCAGCGTTTGTTTTTGGGCAGGATGTTTCAGTTGGAACGGGATTTGGCGCGTGAAATCAGGCGTTTGTCTGCGCCGCAACATGGGGTGGATGAATCGCAACGGGCGGATTTGTGGGCTTATTTTGCGGATGCGGGCAGCCGCGACCAGCAAGCGGCGGCGGCGTTGGCATTGGTGCAGAATTTTACGGTGATTAGCGGCGGGCCTGGTACGGGGAAAACGACAACGGTGGCGAAATTGTTGGCGTTGTTGTGTGGCGAGCGTCAGCCGCGCATTGCGTTGGCAGCACCAACGGGTAAGGCGGCGGCGCGAATGTCGGAGGCATTGAAACAGGCGGTTTTACGCATTGACAGGCTGCCTGAAACCACCGCCGCGTTTTTAACGTCATTGGAGGGGCAAACGGTTCATCGTTTGTTGGGTTTGAAACCGCCGCAAATGTTGCCTGAATATCACGCACATCATCGGTTGCCATTGGATATTTTGGTGATTGATGAGGCGTCTATGTTGGATGCGTATTTGTTGTTGCAATTATTGCAGGCGTTGCCGAGTCATTGTCGGTTGATTTTGTTGGGCGATGAGCATCAGTTGCCGTCGGTGAATGCAGGGGCGGTGTTGGCAGCATTGGTGCGAAGCAGTTTCAGGCTGCCTGAAACGTCTGTGTTGCGCGACATTTTATTGCCACAACAATGTGATACGCTCACGCCACCTGTCGCACGATTGACCATCAGCCATCGTTTTGGCGCGGATAGCGGCATTGGATGCTTGGCGCGCGCGGTGGTGTCGGGCGATGCGGAAACAGCATGGGCGCAATTTGACGCCTTCCCCAACGAATTAGCCCATCACAAAGCCACCCCCGAAAAACAAGCCGCCACACTCTACCAACAACACACCGCCTATTGGCAAGCCATTGATGCAGACGACAAAGCCGCCGCCTTTGCCCACCAAACCGACGTGGTGGCACTCGCCGCCAGACGCGCCGATGCCGCATTACTCAACGAACAATACAAAAAAATCCTACAACAACACGGACGCGCCACCCCCGAAACAATGTGGTACGCAGGACAAATGCTCATGATTACCCGCAACGACCCCGCCACCCGCTTATTTAATGGCGACATCGGCATCGTCATGAACTACGGCGACGGCTTGGCGGCGTGGTTTGCTGATACAGGCAACACCTTTCGCGCCGTGCCATTAAGCCGTTTGCCAGCGCACGAAACCGCGTTTGCCATGACCGTCCACAAAAGCCAAGGTTCAGAATACACCGAAGTCTGGCTCCTCCCCCCACAAACACAGGAAGACGCCACCGAACAAGGGTTTAGCCGCGCCCTACTCTACACCGCCATCACACGCGCCAAACAACGATTTGTGTATTGGGGCAACCAAGCCAGCTTTCAGGCAGCCTGCCAACACCAAGAAAAACGGCGCACCGCATTGGCAGAATTTTTGCGTTCGGACACCAGCGAAACACCTTCAAAATAAAAGGGTCAATCTTTCGCTAGAACGCGGCGTCTTGCCGCCGCACCCACGCTTTTGGGTGCGTGGCACGGAACGGTGTGTTCTTCGTCGCTTAAAATGTAGCGTGGGCTTTGCCCACGATGACAGGCAGCCTGAAAATGACGTGGCTTAATCGTGGGCATAGCCCACGCTACACCGTTGCGATGAAATGCGGACGGTTCCGTGCCAGTTACCTAAAGCGTGGGTGCGGCGGCAAGACGCCGCGTTCTGCACATTTCAGGCTGCCTTTTCATAAAATAAGACTTTCTGAAACCATATTCCCCTCATCAACGAAAATGTTATAATGCGCCCCCTTTGGTCATTTCAACGCTAGGAACGCATCATGTGGTTCAAACAAATCAGTTTTTATCCTATCAATATCAACCAATTACCAGAATTAGACGTGTTAGCCGACAAATTAGCCGCCGCCGAATTTGCCCCTGTAACGGGTTTAGAATGGTTTAGTGAAGGCTTTGCTGCGCCACATGGTTTTTCGCCTGAATTGGTGTTTCCTGCGGATTTCACTTGGTCGGTGGCATTAAAACGTTCTGACAAAGTGCTGCCTGCGGCGGTGATTCGTGAATTTGTAGATGAAAAAATTGCCGATATTCAAGAACATGAAAACCGTACCGTTGGCAGAAAAGAAAAAAACGAATTAAAAGAACAGATTACTGATACCCTTTTGCCACGCGCGTTTACACGCAGCAGCCGAATTTATGCGTTGTGTGATATGCGACATGGTTTTTTATTGATTAATCAAGCATCTGCGAATAAAGCTGAAAATATGGTGGTCAAATTGCGCGAGGCGTTGGGCGGATTGGACGTGCGTTTGCCCCACACCAAACAATCGCCCACCACACTCATGACGGCATGGCTGACCGCAGGCGCAGCCGAAGGCGGCTTTGAATTGGACAGCGATTGTGAATTGAAAGGCACGGGCGATGTGGTACCCGTTGTCAAAGTGTCCAAACAAGATTTAACCGCAGACGAAGTCACCCAGCATTTGAAAACAGGCAAAATGGTTACTCAACTGGGTTTGGTATGGCGCGAGCAAATTGCGTTTGTGCTGACCGCCGATTTCACCATCAAACGCATTCAATATTTAGATGTTTTGAAAGAGCAATCCGAGCAACACGGCGATGACGCCGCCAGCATCGCTTTTGCCGAACAAATTTTGATGGCGGAAAGTGTGTCGCAAATGATTTTAGAATTGGTGTCGCATTTGGGCGGTTGGCAGGAAGAGACGGTTTGATTTAACTCATCTGAATATTTATTAAAATACATACATAAATGATTGTAAATTTTGAATAAGAAACATCATGATTGATTCAAAATCACATCATTTTTATTTACAAAGCCGAAAATTTATGTAAATCACAATAAAGTTTGATTTACATAAATAATCGGCTTTTGATACGATACTTACCATGATAATGATTCAAACACAGGTGCGATCATGAAGTTTGTATGGTATGTCTTGTTGCCCACATTCCTCGTGGGAATATTAACAGGAAAAATAGGTTCTGCATTGTTTATTTTCAGTATTTTGTCGCTATTGTATTGGCTATTAAGTGGCGATGAAACACCCAATACTGAAAGACGAGTTCAAATCACCCGTCATCAAGATGCGGATTTGGCACAACGTGTGCGTGCGTTGGAACGTGAAGTGGCAGCATTGCAAACCCGTTTGGCGCAATTAGAGCGATTGTCTTTGCCAGCGTCAGAAGGGGATGCCAAGTCTGTTTCCAAATCGCCCATTCCTAAATCATCTCAAACCCATCCGTTCAGACAGCCTGAACCTGTTCCTGAACCTGTTTTGGCAAATCCAGTGGCGGATGTTCCAGCCACGTCTTCTGCATCATCTAACATCGTGGCGGCATCGTCTGATGCGCGTCAAACGGTGGTTGAATCCGATGCTATTCCCCCATTTATTCCCGAATCTGCTTTCAGGCAGCCTGAAACGCCAAAAGACACCACCCCCAATCCGATTGTGGCGTGGTTTATGCGCGGCAATCCTTTGCTGAAAACGGGTATGGTGGTGCTGTTTTTGGGTTTGGCATTTTTGCTGCGATATGTGAGCAGCCATATTCCGGTTGAATTGAAATATTTAGCCGTGTTTGGCGCGGGCGTGGCGGCAATTATGGGCGGCAGCAAATTACAAACGAAAAAACGCGAATACGGCTTGGCGTTGCAAGGCTTTGGTTTTGCGGTAACGTATTTAACGTCATTGTCGGCATTGAAATGGCACGAATTGTTGCCTGCCAGCTTGGTGTTTGCTGTGATGGTTAGCTCAATGGCGATGATGGCGCACCGTGCCGTCAAACAAGACGCGAAAATCATGGCGCAAGTGGCAGTCATTGGCGGTTTGGCAACACCTGTGTTGGTGTCAGATGGTAGCGGCAACTATTTGGTTTTGTTTACTTATTTGGCATTACTCAATTTAGGCGTGGCGCGAATTGCGTGGTTCAAAACATGGCGGTCGCTGAATTTGATTGGTTTCACAGGCACATTCGGCATTGCGGCAACGTGGGGCGCAAACGCTTACACACCCGAGCATTTCGCTACGGTTGAGCCGTTTTTAATTTACCATTGGCTGCTTTACACATTGATTGCGTGTTTCTTTGCACGAAATACTTTGCAACAAGAACCGCTTTCAGGCAGCCTGTCGCGCATTCCCGACAATGCGTCTTTGGAACGAATTTGGCGCACCATTTCGGCTTACGGTATGCACATTGGCGCGTTGGACAGCACCTTGTTGTTTGGCACGGCACTCACGGCATTTGGTCTGCAATATCAAATGGTTAATCATTGGGAAAATGCGGCTGCTGGGTGTGCGTTGATGTTTGCGGTGGTGTACGCAGGTTTTGCGTATTATTTTGCGAAACAAGAAACCGCATTTGCAGTGATTAAACAAGCCTTTATGGCATTGACATTAGCGTTTATCACGCTGGCTATTCCGCTTGCGCTGGAAGGTCAATGGACAGCAAGCGCGTGGGCGTTGGAAGCGGCATTGGTTTACGCATTCGGTTTGGCGCAACGTCAGCCGCAAACGCGCTTGGCGGCTTTGGCAGTATTTGGTTTGGCGGCAATTCGTCAATTTAGCAGCTTGGCATGGGGCGAAGAAACCTTGTTGCACGGCTCTATTTTCGGGACGCTACTGGCAATCGTGAGTGGCGTGGGTATGTATTACGCATGGCACACGGTGCGCCGTGAACAGTCGGCGTTGTGGGAACATCACGCGCAACAAACGGTGTTGGTGCTGTCGTTGTTACACGCTATTAGTTTGCCAATGTTGTTGTGGGGCAAATTTGGCACGGGCATGGCATTGACGGTGTATGCGTTGGCGTTTGCCGCGTTGCAATTCAAACGACAAAACGTGGTGTTAAGCGTGTTTGTGTTGTTGTGCAATGTGATTGTGTTGTACTGTTGGTCATTTTTCCACACAGATTTATCAATCACATTACGAAGAAGTTTATTATTAATCAGTGGATTAATTTGGATAAGCAGCGCGTATTTATTGCACAAAGCCAGTTGGCAGCCTGAAAAATCGTCTAACTCAATCAATTCCATCATTGGTTGGATTGCTTTAATTTTTGGCATGATATTGGCAATTAGTTCGGTGAGTACATTGTTTTATTTACCAAACTATTGGCATTTTGTTTGTATTTTGCCGCCTGTGGCGGTATTGGCAAAACGCTTGCATTGGCAACAAGGCGTACAAGCCGCGATGATTGGTGCGTTGGCGTGGGTGATTTACGTTATTTCGCCTAGCACGTTGTGGAAACAAGACCATTGGTTTTCAGGCAGCCTGCAAATGATTGTGGCAACCGCTTTGGTGGTGTATGCGTTGCGTGTGTTGCGACATCAGGCGTGGCATGGTTTGGGAGTGGGCGCGTTGTTGTTGGCGTGGTCAATTTGGTTTACGGATTTGGGTTACGCCTTTTTCCCTGACACGGTGTGGGCGCAACTGATGTGTTTATTTGTGCCGATGTTGGCGTGGTGGGCGATTTACCAAACGCGCAACAGCGATTATGTTCAACAATATCAAACTGTTTATTGGCAAATTGCCAGCCCGATATTGGCGGCATACGCGCTGTGTTGGGTGCTGCTGACGAATTGGCAAACGCCACAGCCGAGCGGTTTGCCGTATGTGCCGTTGCTTAATCCGTTGGAATTGGCGAGCGCGGCGGTGGTTTGGCAACTGGTGCGTTGGTTGGGCGCGTGGCTGCCTGAAAAACCGTGGGACAGCGACCTTGTGCGTATGGCAAAAGCCGTGCCGTTTGCGTTGGCGTGGCTGGTGATTACGGCGGCGGTGATGCGGTTGTGGCACATTTATGGCGATGTGAATTGGCGGTTGGGCGATTTGTTGGCGTCATTGGGTTTGCAAGCGAGTTTGTCCATTGTGTGGGCATTGACTGCGATTGCGCTGATGGTGCGTGGCAATCAACGCCAACAGCGTCCGTTGTGGCTGGTTGGCGCGAGTTTAATGGGCGTGGTGGTGGCGAAATTGTTTTTCGTGGAATTGGGTAATAGCGGCAGCGTGGCGCGGATTGTGTCGTTTATTGTGGTGGGTTTGTTGTTGCTGTTGGTGGGTTGGTTTGCGCCTGCGCCACCGAAGCATATTGATGATGTAAATGATGAAAGTTGATTTTTGATTTTCAGGCTACCTGAATTTTTGACGGGAACGCGCGTCTTGCCGCGCACCACGCTTTTGGGTGGGTGGCGCGGAACGGTGCGTTCTCCGTAGGATAGCCAATTGTTCATTCTGAATGATAAAGTATCAAAATTTTGACGAACATTTCAAACAAATAAAAGGCAATATTTATGGAAAAAATTTATCTTGATATCGCATTTATGAAATTAAATTTAGGTATCAATGAATTATTTGATTTATTTGACCGTGTTTATCAGCAAATGCCAGCACAAATCGGTGGTAAGATTTTTGCCGAAATGGATTACCCTACAGAAAAGCTGACTGATGAACATTATTTAGAATTTCAAGAACAACGTTTTAAAATCAATAAATTTTTAGAAGGTGCAGGTTTCTATGAAGAGATTGAGAGTATTGTTGCCCTTGAGATGGATAGTTACCAATTTGATTGGGTCAAGAAACTGGTACAAGAATCTTACTATTTCCAAGACAATGAGCGTTTTGTTGTACATATTACCAATGTTGAACCAAAACGAATAAAAGAAACTCGTGATGAGCCAAGTAAAATTCAAAATGGCGAATATTTTGTTGATTTTGGTTTAGCTGGTTCGCTGAAATCTCGTCCTGATGGAACATTATCACTAACAATAACAACCAATGAACAGAGTATCAACAAAGAATGGATAAAAAACATTGTATTGATGATTGCTCAAAGTAGTCCAGAATCTTTATTTATTGATTATACTCGTTATTTTAATCATTATAAAAAAGCGCAATCCACTTTTAACAACCGCATGGCAGTAGATTGGCTGACTTTTTTGCCTGCCGAAATTTTGCCAGAAGAAGTACCTAGCGCACATGAAGTTATCTATATTCCAAACTGTGGTAGTCTCATTATCAGTACCGAGCAGCCTTACAATCATCGGAACAAACAGATGCGTAGCATTGCTGCGAATATTGAAAAAGAACTGCATAGTTTGGGCTTATTACCCATTATCCAACAAGGATATACCCACATTACAAAATTACCATTCATAACTCGTGAACAGCGTTTAAAGAACCGAAATGTATGGGAACAGCAAGTGTAAGGTGGGTGCTTGCACCCACCTTACGGCTATTTCAGGCAGCCTGAAACGCCCAACCAATCCTACGAAGCGCGAAACAACAACGCGCCACCCACCCAAAAGCGTGGTGCGCGGCAAGACGCGCGTTCCGTCAAATCAGCCCCTATTGACAGCCCCATACGATTACGATAATTTTCAGGCAGCATTCAATATATCAAAACAAGGAAACATCATGTGCCAACTGCTCGGCATGAATTGCAATACCCCCACCGATATTATCTTTTCATTTGAAGGCTTTAGCAAACGCGGCGGCTTGACCGACCATCACACCGATGGCTTCGGCATCGGCTTTTTTGAAAACAAAGGATTGCGCCTCTTTTTAGACAACAACCCCAGCGCACAATCCCCCGTTGCCGAACTCGTGCGCGGCTATCCCATCAAATCCGAAAACGTCATCGCCCACATCCGCAAAGCATCACAAGGCAAAACCACACTAGAAAACACCCACCCATTCCAACGCGAACTCTGGGGCGAATACTGGCTGTTTGCCCACAACGGACATTTACAAGACTTTGAACCCCATTTTCAATATTACCAACCCGTTGGCAGCACCGACAGCGAACGCGCCCTATGCTACCTGCTTGACCGCCTACGCAAACAATTCACCCACAAACCCGACCGCGAATCCCTGTTTGCCGCCGTCAAAGCCATTACCCACGAAATCCGCCCATTTGGTTTGTTTAACATGATATTATCCAATGGCGAATACATGTTCACCCACACCAGCACCCTACTCTACTACATCATCCGCCAAGCCCCATTCGGCGAAGCCCATTTAGTAGATGAAGACATTGCCATTGACTTTAACGAAGTTACCACGCCCAACGACCGCGTTGCCGTCATCGCCACCCTCCCCCTCACCGACAACGAAACATGGTACCAAATGGCACAAGACCAATTCACCGTTTTTGAACATGGTCATGTGGTGTACAGCGATGTCCCCGAATCACCCGTTTATTTAAGCAAAGAAGAAGGACTTGCCATTGCTCGCGCCGTGGGGACAGCCTGTTGAAATTAACCCAACTCAACCCCATTTTAAAATTTCAGGCAGCCTGAAAGGATACGACAAATTTTAAATAGCACCACATGGAGCGGCGACGGCTCGTCGCCAATGATTGAATTTCATCAAAATAAAATTGGTGGTTTATTTGAAATATGGCGACGAGCCGTCGCCGCTCCATTTTTGTCATGTACCCAAAAGCAGCCTGAACTTTGCCAGAACGTGGCGTATCGCCGCCACACCCACTCTTTCTGCCGTTGAAATGCCACAGCCCCATTTCAACCCCATCATTAACCCACCTCATAGGATACCAAACCATGAAAAAAATCATTGCATTCACCACCCTATTTGCCCTAGCAGCTTGCGGCGGACAACAAACAGCACAAGACAAACAAATCGCCGAAAACGCCAAAAAAATTGAAATCCTAGAACAAGAAGCCAAAATCAAACAACTAGAACAAGCCGCCCAACAAGCAGCCCAAACTACCCCCGCCCAAGCTGCCAGCCAAGTTTACCAACTCGCAGCCAGTGCCGTAGCCGACACCATTCCCAAAAACCTACAAGAACAAGCCAAAGCCAGCGGACAAGCCGTAACAGGCACAGACGGACAACAATACATGTATGACCCCGACAGCGGCAACTGGTTACTGTACGGTGCCATCGGCGCAGCAGCAGGCTACCTAATGGCAAACGCCATGAACAACAAAAACGCCGCCAAATACCAACCCGTAACCAAACCCACCGCCGCCGTCCAACGCGTGTACAAAGACTACAGCATCAAACACCCCAGCCAAGTCCCAGCCCCACGCGCTGCCGCACCAGCTGCCAATACCAATAACAAACCATTCGTATCCGCAGCCACCCCACAAAACCAACCAGCCCAAGCTGCCAAACCCACACCCAACTACCGCCCCGCGCAACCCAGCAGCAATCGCGGATTTGGCATTGGTGGCGGTCGTCGTGGCAGACGCTAAAAACAGCATTGCCTATATCGCCAGAACGCGGCGTCTTGCCGCCGCACCCACGCTTTAGGGAAGTGGCACGAAACCGTTTGCATTCTGATTTTCAGGCAGCCTGAAAAATCATGACCCCCGAATATCATCCATTTCAATGATATTCGGGGGTAAATTTCACTTTAAATATTCGTTTCTAAATAAACCATTTGCGTTTGCAAATATTCTTCCAAACCATGTTTGCCGTCTGCACCGCCAATGCCCGATTTTTTCCAGCCAGCATGGAAACCTTGCATCGCTTCAAAGTTTTCGCGATTGATGTAAGTTTCGCCAAATTGCAAGCGGCGGGTTACATAAAACGCTTCGTTCAAATTGTTGGTGTAAACAGAGCTGGTTAAACCAAATTCGCAATCATTAGCTAATTCAATGACTTCGTCTAAAGTTTCAAACGTAGCAATTGGTAAAACAGGGCCAAAGGTTTCTTCTTTCATAATGTCCATGCCGTTGTGAACATTGGTTAATACGGTGGGTTCAAAGAAATAGCCTTTGCCTTCGGCACGTTTGCCACCACACACCAGCGTTGCGCCTTGCGATACGGCGCGTTGCACTTTTTCGGCAACGGCTTTGACGGCACGTTCTTCAATGAGTGGCCCCATTTCCAACGCGCCCACTTCGGCTTCGGCTGGATTGCCAAAACGCACGGCTTGCATGGCGGCAACCATTTTTTCAGTAAACGCATCTTTCAGGCTGCTGTGAACGTAAACACGTTCAGCACAATTACAAATTTGTCCTGTGTTGCCTACGCGCGATGCCAAAATAGATTTGACTGCCAAATCCAAATCCGCATCTTTTAACACAATCGCTGGTGCTTTGCCGCCCAATTCCAACGATACTTTGGTAATGTTGTCGGACGCGGCAGCCATGACCTGACGACCTGCATCAACCGAACCTGTTAAGCTAACCATATCCACTTGTGGATGCGATGCGAGCGCATTACCAATTTCACCGCCTGCGCCATTAATCACGTTAAATACGCCTACTGGCAAACCCACTTCATGCACAATTTCTGCAAAAACATGGCAGTTGATGGGCGTTACGCTGCTGGGTTTGACTACAATGGTGTTGCCCGTTACCAGCGCAGGTGCCATTTTTCGTGCAATCAGGAAAAATGGGAAATTCCACGGCAAAATACCTGCAATCACACCCAACGGACGTTTGAATAAGAAAATATTTTCGCGCGGACGGTCGCTTTGAATGATTTCGCCTTCGTAGCGTCTTGCCCATTCGGCTTGGTAGTCCATGTAATCGGCGGTAAACATGACTTCAATACGCGCCAAATCTTTGGTTTTGCCACCTTCTGCGACAATGATGTCGGTTAATTCGTCAGCACGTTGGCGAATACCTGCGGCAATTTTGCGTAAATACGCACCGCGTTCTACGGCTGGTGTGCGTTCCCACGCGCTTTGAGCGGCTTTGGCAGCTTGAACGGCGCGATTAACGTGTTCAATGCTGCCTTTGGGTTCACGCGCAATGATTTCTTCGGTGGCTGGGTTGAGTACCGTGCGCCATTCGCCTGCAAATTCTGTTTCAAAACGTCCATTAATATACATAGCCAGTTGTTTCATGGTCTGTTCCTTTGTCAGAAAGAGTGGGGGGAGAAAGTCATCATTAATATTGAATGTAGTAGAGTGTAGTCAAAATGGTGGGGGTTTGGCAAGTATTAATTATTGGGTGATTAGGGGCTAATTTGGGCGCTAAATCGTGGGCATAGCCCACGCTACCTTTTAAGCGACGAAGAACGCACCGTTCCGCGCCACCGCCCAAAAGCGTGGGTGCGGCGGCAAGACGCCGCGTTCTGGCGAATTATGATTTTTTGTCTAATAAGGGGTAGGGATTGACGGCTTTGCCGTTGATGTAAATGCCATAATGTAAATGAGGTGGCGTGGTTTTAGCGTTGCCTGTGTTGCCGACATAGCCAATGACGGTGCCTTTGGGGACATATTGGTACAGGCGGATGTCGCCATAATCGTGTAAATGGGTGTGATAATGCACCGCGCCACCCGCGCCCCATAAGGACACGGATTTGCCGCCAATGCGGTTATTGCCAATTTTCACTACGATGCCATCGGTATTGCTGATAACAGGTGTGCCGCGTTTGGCGAAAATGTCCACGCCTTCGTGTTTGCGTCCTTTGCCACGCGCTGCGCCCCATGTGTCAATAAAGCGTTGTTTGGGGACGGGATTGGCTAGGCTGTTTTCGGTTGGTAAGGGTTTGAGCCACAAGCGGAAGCCATGATAGGGAATGGTGGGGGAAATGCCCATGGCGGCGAGCGTTAAAATGCCAATCATGGCAACAATGGATAAGCTGATGGCAATTTGTTTCCATAACATCATTCGTTTCTCTTTGTAAATATTTTGTAAATGTTTCAGGCAGCCTGAAAATCATCACAGGCTGCCTGAATTATTTTTTATTTTATTTATCTGTAAATTGTCCATACGCCATAATGCGTTCAAAACGGCGTTCTAGTAAGTCGTTAATAGGTAAATCTTGTGCTTCGCGTAATTGGTCTTCAATGACTAATTTAATCCGTTTCATTAATTCGGGATAGTCGCGGTGTGCGCCGCCCAATGGCTCGTCAATCACTCGGTCAATCAAGCCCAATTTCAGCAAGCGGTCGGCGGTAATGCCTAATGCAGCAGCAGCATCGGGGGCTTTTTCGGCGGTTTTCCACAAAATAGACGCGCAGCCTTCGGGGGAAATCACGGAATAGGTTGAATATTGCAGCATATTCACATAATCGCCCACCGCAATCGCCAATGCGCCACCTGAACCGCCTTCGCCAATAATGGTGCAAATCACGGGAACGCGTAATTTAGTTAATTCGTATAAGTTTTTGCCGATGGCTTCGGATTGATTGCGTTCTTCTGCACCAATGCCGGGATATGCCCCAGGGGTGTCCACGAAAGTTAAAACGGGTAATTTGAATTTTTCTGCCATATGCATCAGGCGCAGGGCTTTGCGGTAGCCTTCGGGGCGTGGCATACCGAAATTGCGTTTGATTTTGGCTTTGGTATCACGTCCTTTTTGGTGTCCAATAACCACCACGCTCTGTCCATTGAATCGCGCGAGTCCGCCAACAATGGCGTGGTCGTCTGCAAAATGGCGGTCGCCGTGCAATTCTTGGAAATCGGTGCACAGGGCATCAATGTAATCCAAGGTATAGGGGCGTTGTGGGTGGCGCGACACTTGGGAAATTTGTGCAGGCGTGAGTTTGCTGTAGATGGATTTGGTTAAATCGTCGCTTTTTTTCTGTAATTGGGCGATTTCTTTGGAAATGTCCACAGCAGAATCGTCTTGCACAAAGCGCAATTCGTCAATTTTTTTGGTTAATTCGGCTACAGGTTGTTCAAAATCTAAAAAAATAGGTTTCATCGTCATGCTCTGGTTCACGAAAGGGTTGGCGGATAATACGCGATTTTTCAGTCTTTTGGAACTGGTTTTCTTATTTCAGGCTGCCTGAAAGTGTAAATATTCTAACTGATTGGGCGAGTTTGTGCTGATTTTCATCGCAAATGGGGTTCGTGCCAGTGGTTTTAGCGTGGGTGCGGCGGCAAGACGCCGCGTTCTGTCGGCATTTAAAATTTTGATTTTAAATGTGTTTTTTGGGATTGTTGGTCAAAATCAGCTCAATGGGTTCACGCCAATGTGTTTGGTTTAGATATGCCCTGCGTTGGGCGACACGCATTCGCGAAACCAGATGTTTTTTTGTTGTGGGGTGAGCAGTTGGAAGATGTCGTGGTAAAAATTGAGCTCGGCAACGGTTTGGCGCATGTCGTCTTCGTAGCGTTGTTTGGCGATTTGCCCCGCTTGTTGGGTGTCAAAGGCGGATTTGGAGAAGAAGTTTTGTAATGCCAGTTGGTTATTGAACTGGTTTTGTCGTTCGCGGCGAATGCGGTGTTGTTCGGTTTTGTACATTTGGCGGCGTACGCGGATTTGGTTGCGTTGCGGTTCGTTTAAATTGAGTACGCGTAGGTCGCAATTTAGGCGCACGTCGGCAGCGTGAACAGGCAAGGCGTTCAGGCAGCCTGAAATGAGTAGGCTTGATAGTAAAATTTTACGCAATGTTTTCATGATAACTATGTCCCTAAAAATAAGTTGATTTTGATATAAAATGATGCTCTATTATTTCAATTTTAAACCATTTATTTGATAAAACAAGGTGTCGGATTATGTCGGATTTTCGGATTGCGCCCAGTTTGTTGGCGGCGGATTTTGCGCGTTTAGGGGAAGAAGTGGCGGCGGTGGTGGCGGCTGGTGCAGAGTTAATTCATTTTGATGTGATGGATAATCATTATGTGCCGAATTTGACGTTTGGGGCGATGGTTTGCCAAGCCTTGAAACCGTATGCTGGCAATGCGTTGATGGATGTGCATTTGATGGTTGAACCAGTTGATGATTTAATTCAAGCATTTAGTGTAGCTGGCGCGGATATCATTACCTTTCATCCTGAAGCCAGTCGGCATGTGGACAGGAGTTTGTCGTTGATTCGGTCGGCGGGGAAACAGGCTGGTTTGGTGTTGAATCCTGCTACGCCTGTGTATGTGCTTGAAAATGTGTTGGATAAATTGGATATGGTGTTGTTGATGTCGGTAAACCCCGGATTTGGTGGGCAGCATTTCATTCCAAATACTTTAAATAAAATCAAACAAGTACGCGCAATGTTAGATGAGTATGAGATGCAGTCTGGCAGACGGGTTCGGATTGAAGTTGATGGAGGGGTGAAGGTGGATAATATCGGGCAAATTGCGGCGGCTGGCGCAGATACTTTTGTGGCAGGTTCGGCGATTTTTGGGCAGCCAAATTATGCGGAAGTGATGGCGGCTATGCGCGGTGAATTAGCAAAGATTTAGCAAATCATTACATTTTTAGCGTCGTATTTCAGCAACATTTCAGGCTGCTTTGGGTGCATTAATGTTACACTCAAGGCAGCCTGAAATATGTTTGTTAGATATTTTATTCAGCTAACAACTGTTTCCAACGAGTCACTTGGGCGCGAACTTGCGCTGGCGCAGTACCGCCAATGTGATTACGCGCATTCAGGCTGCCTTCGGGGGTCAATACTTCGTAAACATCGTTGTCAATCAAATCGCTAAATCCGCGCAACACGTCCAAAGACAAATCGCTCAAATCGCATTTTTGCGTGTCGGCATGACGCACCGCCAACGCCACCACTTCATGCGAATCGCGGAACGGCAAACCTTTTTTCACCAAATAATCCGCCAAATCGGTCGCAGTCGCAAAACCTTGCATCACGGCAGCGCGCATATTTTCAGGTTTCACGGTAATGCCGCGCATCATATCGGCATAAATGCGCAAGGTGTCAATCACGGTGTCTACGGTGTCAAACAATGGCTCTTTGTCTTCTTGATTGTCTTTGTTGTATGCCAATGGTTGCGATTTCATTAACATAATCAAACCAGTAAGATGTCCAATCACACGACCCGATTTGCCACGTACCAATTCAGGCACATCAGGATTTTTCTTTTGCGGCATGATAGACGAACCCGTACAGAAACGGTCGGCAATATCAATAAACGCAAAACGTGGCGACATCCAAATAATCAATTCTTCACTCAAACGGCTCAAATGCACCATCAGCAAGCTGGCGGCGGCGGTAAATTCAATCGCAAAATCGCGGTCAGATACCGCGTCCAATGAATTTTGGCAAATTTGTTCAAAGCCCAATAATTCAGCCGTGCGCTCACGTTGAATTGGGTAAGTTGTGCCAGCCAATGCCGCCGCACCCAATGGCATACGGTTTACGCGTTTGCGACAATCCGCCATGCGTTCGTCATCGCGCCCCAGCATTTCCACATACGCCAACATATGATGACCAAAACTCACAGGTTGCGCCACTTGCAAATGGGTAAAGCCCGGCATCACAGTATCGGCATGTTGTTCTGCCAATTCTACCAATGATGTTTGCAAGGATTTGATTAAATTGCGAATCACGGTAATTTCATCGCGCAACCATAAGCGAATATCGGTTGCCACTTGGTCGTTGCGACTGCGTCCTGTGTGCAAGCGTTTGCCCGCATCGCCAATTTTGTCGGTCAAACGGCGTTCAATATTCATATGCACGTCTTCCAAATCTAAAGACCATGCTAATTTACCCGCTTCAATATCGGCTTGAATTTCTGCCATGCCGCGTTGAATATCCGCCAAATCTTGCGCGGACAACACGCCCACTTCGTGCAACATCTGCGCGTGTGCCAACGAGCCTTGAATGTCCCAATTTGCCAAGCGTTTGTCAAAATCAATAGAACCTGTGTATTGTTTAACCAGTTCCGAAACAGGCTCGTTAAAACGTCCTGACCAAGTTTTGTTTGTCATGGTTTTTCCTTATTTAATTATTTTCAGGCAGCCTGAAAATTCAAAAAATCAAATCGCCCTGTTATCGCATAATGCAAAACAGGGCGATACTTTAATTACCAAATTACCATAATGTTTTTAAACCCAAAGATTCACGAACCGCCGTTTGAATGTGGTCAAGTAAATCCAAGTGGTCTGCCAAATTTTTACCCAATGATGGAATCATCACTTGCAATTTATCTTGCAAATCAGGGATTTTGTCAGAGAAACATTTTTCCAATACTTCCAACATCACTTGCACCGAAGTAGATGCCCCTGGAGACGCACCCAACAATGCCGCCACCGAACCATCCGCCGCGCTAATCACTTCCGTGCCGAATTGCAATGAGCCTTTTTCGGTTGCGGTATCTTTGATGATTTGCACACGCTGACCTGCCTCAATCAATTCCCAATCTTCCGATTTGGCATTGGGATAGAATTGGCGCAATTCATCAACGCGTTGTTCTTTCGTCAATTTGACTTGGTCAAGCAAGTATTTGGTCAAATCCAAATTTTTCTTGCTGGCTGCCAACATGGTGGTCAAATTATGTGGACGCACGGACGATGGCAAATCAAAAATCGAACCATTTTTCAAAAATTTAGGCGAAAAGCCTGCAAATGGGCCAAACAACAAGGTGCGTTTACCATCAATAAAGCGTGTATCCAAATGCGGTACGGACATCGGCGGCGCACCCAAAGCGGCTTTGCCATACACTTTGGCGAAATGTTGGCTGGCAATATCAGGGTTGTTACACGCCAAGAAAATGCCGCTTACAGGGAAACCGCCAATGTGGTGGCTTTCAGGAATGCCTGTTTTTTGCAATAAGTGCAAGCTGCCACCACCACCGCCGATAAAGACAAATTTGGCATGATGCACAAAGGTTTTACCAGACGTTTTATCTTGTACGGTAATTGCCCAGCCTTCGCTGGTTTTTTGGAATGATTTGACTTGATGGTTGCAATGAATGGCAACTTGTTCTTTTTCCAAATGGGCGAATAATTTACGCGTTAATGCGCCGAAATTGATGTCGGTGCCTGTGTCCACTTTGGTGGCTGCGATGGGGATATTGGGGTCGCGGTTTTCCATCATGAGTGGAAACCATTGTGCCAATACTGCTGGGTCTTCGCTGTATTCCATATTGCGGAACAAGGGGTGTTTGACCATCGCCTCATAGCGATTTTTTAAGAATTGAACGTCTTTTTCGCCTTGCACAAAGCTCATGTGTGGCAGTTGTTGGATAAATTCTTCGGGTTTGTCAATGCGCCCGTTATTAACCAAGTAAGCCCATAATTGTAAAGATAATTTGAATTTTTCATTAATCCCGATGGCGCGTTTGATGTCCACACTACCGTCAGCTTGTTCGGCAGTGTAGTTCAATTCGCACAAGGCGGCGTGTCCCGTCCCTGCATTGTTCAATTCGTGTGAACTTTCTTTTGCCACAGCATTTAATTGCTCAAACACGGTAATTTTGAGTTCAGGGGCAACTTCTTTTAATAAAGTACCCAATGTTGCGCTCATGATGCCCGCGCCAATGAGAACAACATCTGATTTTTCAGTTACTTGTGCGTTCATGGGGAGTTCCTTTGATTGTATAAATATTTGACTTATTGATAGGGACTAATGACCATTCCTTTTGCACCTGCTTTTGCATCAAAAATCGCCCACTTTTGCGTTAAAAATACTCATCAGGTGTTCAACCTGACTTGTATTTTTGCCTTGAATTGGTCGTTTTTGCCGACAAAATCAAGGTGCAAAAGGAATGGTCATTAGCCCCTAACGCCCAATATAAAGACGTTTATTCATTATAACCGAGTATTGTAAAAAAGTGTTAGCCCCAAACTATGAAAAATCATGAATAATAACAATTAATTGGATTTTGTGATCAAATTGACCTTGATTTCAGGCTGCCTGAAATTGTGGCGATTACTTATGTCATGCGTTGGCGATGAAGTGCAAATGTTCCGAGCCACTACCCAAAAGCGTGGGTGCGGCGGCAAGACGCCGCGTTCTGGCATTTCAATCAATTTGTGATGAAAAAAAGCAGCCTGAAAACGTGTTGATTGTTTTTCAGGCTGCCTGTCATTAGGATTCGTTGTGAGACGATGTGTCGGAACGCGCTAAAATCGTGCGCTTACCTGCGGCATCGGCTGGCGACACAATACCTTCCGCTTCCATTTGGTCAAACAAGGTGGCAGCTTTGTTGTAACCGATGCGTAAAAAGCGTTGTAATGATGAAATGGTTGGTTTTTGCGTGCGTAAAATGGTGGCAACGGCTTCATCAAACAATGGGTCGCGCTCGCCCGAACCGCGTTCGCCAAAATTCAGGCTGCCTGAAACCGCATCTTCGCCGCCCGACAAAATTTCTTCCACATAATTGGGTTCACCAAATTGTTTCAGATATTCCACAATACCATGCACTTCGCTGTCTGCCACAAATGCACCATGAACGCGTTGCGGATAACCCGTCCCAGGGGGTAGGAACAGCATATCACCTTGACCCAACAGGTTTTCTGCGCCCATTTGGTCTAAAATGGTTCGGCTGTCCACTTTGCTGGACACTTGGAACGCGATGCGAGTTGGAATATTGGCTTTAATCAAGCCTGTAATCACATCAACGCTAGGACGTTGGGTTGCCAAAATCAAGTGAATACCTGCGGCACGGGCTTTTTGTGCCAATCGGGCAATCAATTCTTCAATTTTCTTGCCAGCCGTCATCATTAAATCGGCAAATTCGTCCACAACCACCACAATAAATGGCAATTTTTCTAATTTTTCAGGTTCTTCATTGGATAAACTGAATGGATTGGTATAAGGCGCATCCAATGCAATGCTTTCGGCAATTTTGGCGTTATAACCTGCCAAATTGCGTACACCCAAATGCGACATCAAACGATAGCGTTTTTCCATTTCATTCACGCACCAATGCAGCGCGTTTGCCGCATATTTCATATCGGTAATCACGGGCGTGAGCAAATGTGGAATGCCTTCATATACCGACAATTCCAACATTTTCGGGTCAATCATAATCAAGCGCACATCTTCAGGTGTGGCTTTGAACAGCAACGATAAAATCATGCTGTTCACGCCCACGGATTTACCCGAACCTGTTGTACCCGCCACCAGTAAATGTGGGGCTTTCGCCAAATCCGTTACCACAGGTTGTCCCGTGATGTCTTGACCCAAAGCCAAGGTTAATTTGGAACGGCTTTCGGTAAACGCTGGCGATGCAAAAATTTCGCTAATCCGAATCATTTGGCGTTTGGGATTAGGCAATTCAATGCCCATGCAGTTTTTCCCTGGAATGGTTTCCACTACGCGGATTGACCCCATACCCAAAGAACGCGCCAAATCTTTTTCCAAATTCAAAACTGAATTACCGCGTACACCTGTATCAGGCTCAATTTCATAACGGGTAATCACAGGCCCTGCATAAGTGTCGGTTACTTTCACTTTGACACGGAATTCGGCTAATTTTTCTTCAATCGTGATGCCGTTTTCTAATAATTGGTCTTCGGTTTGGACGGCAGATTGGTCGTGTTGTGGTGGCAGCAATAATGACACCGTTGGCAATGGATACGCTGGTGGATGGTCAGCATTTTCAAAGGCTTCTAATTGCTCATCTTGTACCGCTTTATAAGCAGGATAATAAGGTTGTGCCAATTCGCTGTGCTGATAGGTTTGCGCCACAGGCTGATTTAAATACGCGGCTGTCTGAAAATCTTCAGGACGCACAATCGCTGGTGGCGGAAAATGAATCGGCTGTTCCACAATCGCTGGTGCTTCAAATGCAGGTGCAGGCAACACCACAGGTTCAACCACCGCAGCAGGGATAGTAGGTTGAACTTGAGTAAAGCGTTGTAATGATGCTTGATGTGCTTGCGATTGGGCGCGATGATTCACCGCAACGCGATGACGGACGCGTGGTTGTGGTGGATTAATCGGTACACGTGGTGTGATGATTTCAGGTTCGGTTTCTTCATCTGCCAAACGGCGGCGCATGGGGCGTTGATGTTGATTAAACGGCGTAACCAAATCCTGCTCGCTGGTAACACGAGTCCGATTGCGACGACGTGCGGCGGGTGCATTGCTACGCGCCAAATTGGCAAATACTTCATCTTCAGGAATCGTAACCATATTTTGGCGAATCAAGCTGTGAACAGGTGCTTCCGCCAATAATTGCTGACGACGCGCCAAACGTTGCCGCAATAAACTTTCACGAATTTCATCTTCGCTAATGGTTTCGGCATCTAAAGGCAAGGGTTTGGGGCTAGGACGTGGCGTGTGTTGCAATGTCCGCTCACGCACGGCTGCGGCTGATAACACGTCATCGTATTGCAATTCATCTTTGGGTTCCAAACCAACGGTTTGTTCTGGAGCAGGCGCGATTTCAGGTTCATCATCTTGCCATGCGCGCATCGCGTCTTCCAGCGTAATCACTTCCAAATCAGGCGCAGGTTCGGGCAAAGCTGTTGGCGCATATTCAGGCGCAATCTCTACGGCTGCCGCAATGTCTGCTGCAACACGTTTGCGAATGGCTTCAATTTCATCAATCGGTTCAATTTCTTTGGCTTTGTTATCAGTAGCTTGCGGTTCTTCTTCGCTGCTTTCGCTTGGTGATTCAACGGTTTCGTTTTCATCAGATTCGGTTGATTCGCTGGTGGCTTGCTCGGTGGTATGATGCCATTCATCGTCTTCAATTTCACGATGTTTACGCAGATTGCGTGTTGCCTCTTCCAAAGTAATCACGGCTGGCGGTTCATCATCGTCAATCAATTCAAAAGCGAAATTTTGTAATTTTTCGGGTGGCAATAAACTGCTGGTTGTTGATTCGGATAATGTGGTGGGCGGCGCAAAAAATGGGTCGGTTTCACGAATGGAATTAAACGCAGGCGGCGTGTCTGCTAATTCGGATAATTGAAACACATTTTTCTTTGATGAAACAACAGGCTCACTGATTAATACAGGTTCTGGCGGCGCATCATTTTCAGGCATTTCCCATTGTTCAGGCTGCCTGAAACTGTGTTCCACATAATCATTATCAGGAAAAATAATGACTGTTTTAGGTTGCGTCAATTCGGGTTCAACCGCCTCATGGTGTTTTGCCGAGAAATCCATCTCGTCATCTACCAAAGGCGTGGCAACAGGCGCAACCGCATCATGCGTTGGTTCGGGTGTGGAGGGAGAATAAATGGTTGAATCAACCGATTCAATCGATTGTTTGATTTCAACAGAAGGTGGCGGTGTAACATGGCGTTGCTGATGTCGCAACTCATCGAGCTCGTCTTGGAAACGCGTTTCTTGTTGATTATAAAACCAAAACATCGTTATTAAGATAGCCGCTAAAATGATGATGAGAAGAAAAATCCACATGGAAGGGTCGCTCCAACGCCAATGCCAATAAAAATTGAATAAAATACGTTCAAAAAAATAGTCGGTATTTTACCGTGTTTTGTATGACAATTAAAGAATTTGTTTGGCGGTACTGTATCGTGTGGTTTTCAGGCTGCCTGAACGTTGTGTAATTGCGTTAAAAACAGTAAAATCACTCCCTGTTTTTTTCACAAACAAATGAGAACAGTTATGGCGTTGATTGTACAGAAATATGGCGGCACTTCGGTGGGTTCAGCCGAGCGCATTAAAAATGTGGCAAATCGCGTAAAAAAAGCGCGTGATGAAGGTCATGATGTCGTGGTGGTGGTGTCGGCGATGAGCGGCGAAACCAACCGCTTGGTTGCATTGGCGCAGGAAATGCAAGAATTTCCTGACCCACGCGAATTAGATGTGGTGTTGGCGACAGGCGAACAGGTTACCATTGGCTTATTGGCAATGGCATTGAAAAACATCGGCGTTGATGCGAAAAGTTACACAGGCTGGCAAGTTGCCGTGAAAACCGATACCGCACACACCAAAGCGCGTATTGAAGACATTGACGGCGACAAAATGCGTGCTGATTTGCAAGCAGGCAAAGTTGTGATTGTGGCAGGTTTCCAAGGCATTAGCAGCAATGGCGACATTTCCACATTGGGTCGTGGCGGTTCGGACACATCAGCCGTGGCATTGGCAGCCGCATTGAAAGCAGATGAATGCCAAATTTACACCGATGTTGATGGCGTTTATACCACCGACCCGCGTGTCGTACCCGAAGCCAAACGCATGGACACCATCACATTTGAAGAAATGTTGGAATTGGCAAGTTTGGGCAGCAAAGTTTTGCAAATTCGTTCGGTAGAATTTGCGGGTAAATATAAAGTTCGTTTGCGCGTATTGAGCAGCTTGCAAGAAGGCGGCGACGGTACATTAATCACTTTTGAGGAAGACCAAAACATGGAAAGAGCAGTTGTAGCAGGCATCGCCTTTGATAAAAACCAAGCGCGTATCAATGTACGCGGTGTCCCTGATAAACCCGGTATCGCTTATCAAATTTTAGGCGCGGTTGCCGATGCCAATATTGAAGTGGATATGATTATCCAAAATGTGGGCAATGAAGGTACAACTGATTTCTCATTTACCGTTCCCAAAGGCGATTACAAACCCACTTTGGAATTGCTCAACCGCTTAAAAGACACCATCAGTGCCACCGAAGTGAGCGGCGATGATGCGGTATGTAAAGTGTCTATTGTTGGTTTGGGTATGCGCTCACATGTGGGCGTGGCATCGCGTATGTTCCGCGCATTGGCGGCTGAAAGCATCAATATCCAAATGATTTCAACTTCTGAAATCAAAGTATCGGTGCTGATTGACGAAAAATACATGGAATTGGCAACACGCGTGTTGCACAAAGAATTCGATTTGGATCAATAATCCATTCTGACAGGCTGGCTGAAAGCACATTTCAGGCAGCCTGTTTTCCATTTTGCCCTAATTTGTGTTGCAAAAAATCGCCATTTTTACCCACTTTGTCGCACAAACACCAAAAAAACCATCATCCCCCCTATTTTGTGCTTGCGCTTGTTTTCGGGAATTGATATAAAGTAGGTATTGCAACGCGCAAACGCCCAGCTACTGGGCGATTCACACATTTTTTCTCAACTCCAAAATGAAAGGGACTTTAATGAATAAGTCTGAATTGATTGATGCTATTGCCGAGAAATCTGGCTTGACTAAAACCGATGCTGGTAAAGCATTAGACGCTTTTACTGCTGTAGTAAAAGACACTTTGCAAAACAACGGCGACATCACCTTGGTAGGTTTCGGTTCATTTACCGTTGCTGACCGTGCTGAACGTCAAGGTTTGAACCCAAAAACCAAAGAGCCAATTACCATTCCTGCGGCTCGTGTGCCTAAATTCAAACCAGGTAAAGCATTGAAAGATGCCTTGTTGCCACAAGAAGGCGCAAAAAAAGCACCTGCAAAAAAAGCAGCTAAAAAATAATCTATTGCAGTTTAAACAGGCTGTCTGACTGGTTCAGGCAGCCTCTCTTTTGTTATAATAACCTTTTTTATCATAAGGAATTTGTAAATGTCTCTAAAAGACGAATTTAAAGCGTTTATTTTACGTGGTAATGTGATTGATTTGGCAGTCGGCGTGGTTGTTGGCGCGTCATTTGGTAACATCGTTAAATCTTTGGTTGATGATGTGATTATGCCGCCGATTGGTTTGTTGTTGGGTGGCGTGGATTTTTCTAACATCTTTATCACCTTAAAAGACGGCGCAACCGCCGCACCAGAAGGTGGTTATGCCACATTAGCAGCCGCCAAAGCAGCAGGTGCTGTAACCATGAACATTGGTTTGTTCCTGAACACCGTATTTAGTTTCCTGATTGTTGCAAGTGCGATTTTTGCGGTAGTGAAAGTTGTGAATAAATTACAAACTGCTGCCATCAAACCCAAAGACGAAGCACCAGCAGAACCTGCTCCACCAAGCGAAGACATCGTATTGTTGCGTGAAATCCGTGATGCTTTGGCAAAACGCGATTAATCCAAACAGTACCTTAACTGAACAGAACGTGGCGTCTTGCCGCCACACCCACGCTTGAGTGGGTGGCACGAAACGGTCTGCATTGATTAATTCAGGCTGCCTGAAACCATAGAAACGTTTCAGGCAGCCTGAATTTTGCTAAAATAACACTTTTTGCCATGTCTGAAACCAAATATTACATGACCCCACTTGGTCATCAAACTTTACAACAAGAACTGTATCACTTGGTTCACAAAGAACGCCCCGAAATTGTCCAAATCGTGAATTGGGCGGCGAGCAATGGCGACCGCAGCGAAAATGGCGATTATCTCTATGGTAAACGCCGTATGCGCGAAATTGACCGCCGCATCCGCTTTTTAAGCAAACGCCTTGCCGATGCCGTGGTGGTTGACCCCGAAACGCGTGAATACACCGACCAAATTTTCTTCGCCGCCACCGTAACCATCGAGCGCAGCAACGGCACAGAACAAACCGTCAAAATTGTGGGCGAAGATGAAATTGATATGAGCAAACACAAAATTTCATGGAAATCCCCTTTGGCTCGCGCCCTGATTAAAGCGCGTGAAGGCGATACCGTTTGGCTGACCACGCCCGAAGGTCGTGAGCAGATTGACATTTTAGCCGTAGAATACATTAAAATTGAATAATCAAATTTTTAAATTAACTCTAGAAAGTTCCCATGCCAAATCCCCAATTTGACGCTTTATTTAAACAACTCAACACCATCATTCTCGGTAAAGAAACCGTCTTAAAACAACTGATTGCTTGCATTTTAGCAGGCGGACATGTGTTGTTAGAAGACGTACCAGGGGTGGGTAAAACCACGTTGGCAACCTCACTAGCGGCGGTATTGGGTTTGAAATATCAGCGCGTGCAATTTACCAATGATATGCTGCCAGCCGATTTGTTGGGCGTGAATGTGTTTGTCCCCAACGAGGCGCGTTTTCAATTTCACCCTGGCCCTGTGTTTAACGAATTTGTGTTAGCCGATGAAATTAACCGCGCGTCGCCCAAAGTGCAATCCGCGCTACTGGAGGCGATGGAAGAAGGTCAAGTGTCGGTAGATGGTCAGACCTACCGTTTGCCCAAGCCATTTTTGGTGGTGGCAACGCAAAATCCGTCTGAACAACTTGGCACATTCCCCTTGCCTGAAAGTCAGTTAGACCGTTTTATGATGCGTTTGAGCATGGGTTATCCTGCGGAAGAATCTGAAAAACGTTTGTACCATCAAGGCGATAGACGCCAACTGGTTCAACAAATTCAAGCAGTTGCCTCGCCTGAAATTTTGTTGCAATGGCAAGCGCAAGTACAACAAATCACGGTTTCCGAGGCGGTGGCAGAATACATTTACCGTTTGGTAGCAGCAACGCGCCGTGCAGGGGTGTTTGCTTTGGGCTTGAGTCCACGCGCGGGTTTGGCGGTGGCAAATGCGGCGAAAGCGTGGGCATTTTTAGAAGGTCGCACATTTGTTTTGCCTGAAGATGTGAAAGCGGTGTGGGTGTCGGTGGGCAACCATCGTTTACAGTCATTGCAACAGCAAAATAGCAGTAAAGTTTTGGCGGAAATTTTGGATAATGTGGCAATTTAAACATCAAGAAACGCTGGAAATCGCACAAGAAGGCGTGATTGCAGGACGACACGTTACACTACGCCCAACCAAATTATGTGCCAGTTTATTAATATTGAGTGTGGCAATTTGGATTGGCGCGGTCAATTATCAAGTGAATGTGGCGTATGCGGTGTGTTTTTGGGTGGTAGGATTTATCGGCGTGGCGGCATTATTAACGCGGCGACAGTTGCTGGGTTTGCAAGTGGAGTTGCTGTTTCATGATGAAGTGTTTGCAGGGCAAACGGCAGATGTGAAATTGCGCTTGCATCATGATTCGGCAGCGCGAGCGCGTTTGTTGTGGTGGCGTGGCGAATATGTGGAAACAGTCGATGAACATCACGCGCACGAATTCACGTCTTGGCAACGCGCCGAACTTTCAGGCAGCCTGAATACTTGGGAAACCGTGTGGGCGATTCCCATTCAGCAACGTGGTCATTTTCCCAAAAATTTATTTGTCAAATTAGCCACTTCTGCACCCTTTGGATTGTTTCAAGCGGAATGTCGGGTACAATGGCAATCGGCGGCGGTGGCATTTGCCGCACCATTACCGCACAACGATTTTGGCACAGCCGAAACCGCCGACCCCGAACAAACCCCACAACAAACAGGCGCACATGGCGATGACATTGCCTATTTAAAACACCATCAAACAGGTGCCAGCTTACAACACGTCGCTTGGAAAGTGTACGCCAAACGCGGCGAGCTTATGGACAAAGTCTTTGACGAGCCACCGCCAGCCGCACACAGCGAAATCATTTCCTATCGCGATTATCCGCAAGGCATCCCGATTGAAAAATTAGCCAGCTTGCTCACCTACCGCGTGTTGCAAGCCGACAAATGGGGCGCACCCTATACATTAGAATTGCCCCATATGACCTTAACCCCACAAAATGGATTGCGCGAAAAATGCTTGAATGCATTGGCATTAATGTGATTTCAGGCAGCCTTGCGATTCAAACGAACCCCATTCAATTCTAGGAGTGATTTAATGAAAATCAAATGGTTGGCGATAACCGCCATGTGTTTCATGTTACAAGGCTGCGTGGTGGCAGCTGCTGCCGATTTGGCAGCCACCACCGTATTAACCGCAGGCAAACTCGCCGTCAAAGGCACAGGCGCGATTATTGACGCCGCCATTCCCGATGACGACGATGACGAAGACGACAAAAAGAAAAAACGCAAAAAAGAGAAAGAAAAAGAACAAGAAGCATCAGAAGACGAATAAAAAACTATCGCTATTTTCAAACCAATGAAAATGGCGATTTTCGTAACCAAAATAACATCACCTTTATTCGCCAGAACGCGGCGTCTTGCCGCCGCACCCACGCTTTTAGGTGGGTGGCGCGGAACGGTGCGTTCTTCGTAGTGTTGGTTGGGCATTTCGGTTGTAGGGGCGGATTTCATATCCGCCCTGTTTGTGGCAAGGGCAGATATGAAATCTGCTTCTACGAAATCGTTTGAAATCAGCGTGGTCGGTCGGATTCTTGAATCCGACATTTTCGTCAAATCAAAGGATTGTGTCGGATATAAGTATCCGACCATTCTATGGAAAACGCACCGTTCCGTGCCACCAA
>JBHARQ010000255.1:0-8685 GCA_041831015.1 Simonsiella sp.
CAAATGAAATTGGTTCAGTTGTTGTAGAACCTGACAACATTCGTGCGTTTCATTTAAAACCTAATTTGAAAACTCAACGCGATTTTGATTGGTTTAAAAATACTAAAAATCGTGATTTTCAAGCATTTAAACGTGCGTTTGAAGATGGTCTTGTTAAAAATGGCGATAGTTTAATTATTGCTGAATTTAGTGAAGATTTATCCAAATTGGATAGATTGGCAACTCATTTGCATGAATTTGGGCATCGTTTACAAGAAATTATGCCTGAATTAGAGCAGTATTTTGCAAGGCTATTTAATGAACGTACCACGCAAGATGAAATTCAGACATTAAATGAAATGTTAGGTTACCAACATTACGATGATGATGAATTGGGTATGCGTGATGACTTTCCTAATGAATACTATGGTAAAATGTACAAGGAAAGTAGAGAAGACCCACAAGCTCATGAAATGTTGACGATGACTTTTCAGGCTTTATTGGGTGGGAATGTAATAGATTTTAATGAAATTGCCAGTAAACCTGATTTTTTATATTTTGGCTTGGCATTGTTGGTAAGGTTTAAACCATGAAAAATTTTGATTTTGTATTATCTCGTTCAAATCAAGACATTGGTCAAATCACTTGGTTATGTGGTGGTGATAATGGAAATGGTTTAATTAAAGGTGATGCGTTGGCGGTATCTGAATTAAATCGTGCTATTAGCTTGGGGATTGGTGAGTCTTGGCGTGGTCGCTATCCCCTGCCACGTCGTGTGATTGTGCGAGACCCATTGAATTATGTTTATGAGATGGTTACCGTATTAGAACAAGCTGGTTTTGATATGCCTGATGTTTTGTATCCTTATACTGCAAAAGCACAAAGAGAGCAACGAGAGAAAAACATGGATTCATTACCGCCTAATACAACGAAATGTTATTAAGTCTTTATATAAAAAATCCCACTCAAACACCCAAATTTGAGTGGGATTTCCCATTTTTAAAAACCAAATCCGCCAACGCATTTTTAAAATCGCATTTAATAGGGGTTTAATAGGGGTAGGATTGTGATAAAATCTTTTCCTATACCCTAACCGCACCCAACCGCCAATCGCGCTAAAAACGCAAATTTGGCGGTTTTTCTATTTTAACGATTTCAGGCAGCCTGAAATGTATTGAAGCGCATACAGTTATATATGTGTAAACGACATGCAAAAATGGGTACTTCTGATACAAGTTTCAAAGACAACAACGAGAACGAAAGATGACGTATGTAACCGTAAAACTCAACAATCAAACACCACCAACCATTACGCCATTATCTGATGCTGATAATGCCCCACGCCAGTTTACAGGCATTGCACACAGTGGCAAGCCGTTTACCAAATGGGGCGACCGCTACATCGTGGATTTATCCAATATCAAATTTAACGATAAAACGGGCGTACTGATGGAACACGCATCTGAAAAAAAATGCGGTGTCGGTCAATTAAGTGTTGGTACAGGCGGTTTGCAGATTGATGGCACATTGTTGTCCACTGAATTTGGTCAGCACGTTGCCAGCACCGCAGACGAAGGCTATCCGTGGGAATTGTCCGCCTATATTCAATCTGCCCGACAAGAGCAACTCAAAGATGGCGAAACGGTGGTAAACGGTCAAACTGTTGCCGCGCCGATTGTGATTTTGCGTGATTGCATGGTGCGCGAAGTGTCGTTTGTGGCTGTGGGCGCAGATGCTCATACCAATGCCGTGTTGTTGTCGGACGGAACGGCATTTAAACCCGATTTTCAACTCTCCAATCAACCTGAACAGGAAACCACCATGACCAAAGAAGAACAAGCCGAATTTGATGCTTTAAAAGCCAAAGTTACCGAACTGGAAGCCGAAAAAGCCAAATTGGAAAAAGAAAAAGCGGCTGCTGAAAAGAAAGCCAATGTGGATAAAAAATTATCCGCCGCAGGTTTTCAGGCTGCTGAAAATGGCTTTGACGGCATTGCACCACAAACTTACAGCGTGTTGTTGTCGCTGGACGATGACCAAGCTGATGCGCTGATTGGCAATTTGAAATTGTCCGCCAATCAAAACAGCGAAACAAAACCACCTTTGCCATCAGTATTGACAGGCGATGACCGCAAGCAACAAGGCGAAGTGAAATTGTCTGCTTTGGCAGAAATGGCGGCGCAACGCGCTCAACACAGCAATATTTTGTAATGAAAGGGACATGATGAAATCAACATTGGAAATCATGCCCAACGGCGTTGGGGCAATTTTGAAATGGGAAGCAACACCAGCAACCCGTGTGCGTGTCCCTGCTGTTGAAGGGACAAAGCAAGGTACTTTGG
The DNA here is from genome assembly GCA_041831015.1 of Simonsiella sp. Taxonomy (GTDB): domain Bacteria; phylum Pseudomonadota; class Gammaproteobacteria; order Burkholderiales; family Neisseriaceae; genus Simonsiella. The sequence continues at coordinate 2,322 of JBHARQ010000255.1, forward strand.
TGCAATACACATTGGCAGACAATGTCTATTTTCCAGCATTGACTGATGAACAAAACGGTACGGTTTTGATTCAACCGTTGAATTGTGTCATGGATACACGCGCAATCAGTAATGAAGATATTGCCAAAGCAGGTGGTTTTGATGCTTTGCGTAAAGCATGGTTTAAATTGGGTGTCGTGGTAGATGATGCAGATTCACGCGCTCGTGCTGCTCAAGCTGAATTTGTACCGCCAACTTATTCTGAACCAGAAGTATCAGATAGTAGTAGCTAAATTCAGGCTGCCTGAAACCAATTTCTTTTAATTTAAATTTCATTTAAAAGGTTTTTAATATGGCTTTAAGTAGCAATTCACAATTTTCAATGAAAGCCTTGACTGATGCAGTCAATTTGTTGCCCAAAACGGCGACACAAATTCGCGCTTTGAATTTGTTTCTGCCTAAATTTGTGAATACCACCAAAGTTGCGGTGGAATACAAAGATGGCGTTTTGACGTTGGTGCAAACCAGCGAGCGCGGTAAAGCAGGTACGGCATCTACAACACCTACTCGCAGTAAGCGCACATTTGAAATTCCGCATTTGGTGCGTAATGATTTGATTTTGGCGGAAGATGTGCAAAACGTCCATGCTTTTGGCGACCCCAACAAAGCGGAAAGCGTGAATGATGTGGTGTTGGAACGCTTGCAAACCATGAAAGATGATATTGAGCTGACACGCGAGCATATGCAATTTGGCGCACTATTGGGCGACATTAAAGACGCTGATGGCTCAACTTTGTTCAATATCTACACCGAATTTGGCGTGGCACGCAAAACAGACAACTGGAAATTAAGCACCAAAACCACCGCCGTTGGCGCATTGATGGATGCAACCAAAAATGCGTTACGCAAAGAAGCGCGTGGCGAAGTGTTCAGCAAATTCTTGGTGTTGTGTTCGTCTGAATTTATGCAAGCCTTGAAATACCACCCTAATGTTGAAAAACATTACCAAAACTATATGGGCAGTGCCGCTTATCGTGAAGATTTGGGCTGGGAATTTGAACACAATGGTGTGCGTTTTGTGGAATATTTTGGCGAGTTTGGCGAGAAAGCATCAAAACTGGAAGCAGGCAGTGCTTTGATTTTACCGATGGGTACACGCAATACATTCCGCGAATACTTTGCGCCTGCCGATACCAATTCAGCCGTGAATACGATTGCCTTGCCGTTGTACGCGCAACGTGAAAAAGCCAAGCTGGACAAAGGCTGGGAATTGGAAGTGCAGTCTAATCCATTGCCAATGCTGTTGCGTCCTGATTTGGTGCGTACGGTAACGATGGAGTAATCTCCATGCCGAATACCGCATTATCTTTTGCGTTTGGCTCGGTACAAGCGGAATCGGTTTCAGGCAGTATTATTCAGTTGCAAGACCTTTTGCACCGTTTTGGCGAGCGTGAGTTAATCCATTTAACCGACCGCGCCGCCAAGCGTGAAATCATTGCTGACGTGTTGCAAAAAGCGGTAGATGATGCGGAAGCGGAAGTGTGGGGCTATTTGCGTGGAGCTGGATTTAATCAGCCATTTGCGACACCGCCACACGCGCTTGTGGTCAAAACGTGCGATGTGTGCCGTTGGTATTTGTATGAAAACGGCATTCCCGAGGTGGTGCAAAAGCGTTATGAAACTGCGATTGCGTGGCTCAAAACTGTGATGAAAAACCCATCTATGCTCGGCTTTGATGCAGATGGTGTGGCAACCGCGCAAGCAAATGTTGGCATGGTAGTCATTGCCAACGAAGTGGAGGCTTGGAAAGATGCTGACAGTACATTCTGACGATTTAGGCGAAGCTGGCAAAGTGCTGCAACAGCTTTCAGGCAGCCTGAAAAACACGCAACCGCTTATGCGTAGTTTGGCAACTTTGCTGGAAAACTCAACGCGCAAACGCTTTGAAACCAAAACTGCACCCGATGGCGAAAAATGGGCAGACTGGACAGATAGCACCAAACGCCGTTATGCCAAACCCATTTGGCGCACCAAGAATAAAAAGCGTTATTTGGCAGGATTGAAACCACGCCCGAAAGAACGCTTGATGCGTGATAGCTCACGCCTGTTGCGTAGTTTAACGCGCCATGCCACCGCGCAAATGGCGCAAGTCGGCACAAACGTGCAGTACGCGCCCTATCATCAACTTGGCACAAAACGCATGGTCGCTCGCCCGATGTTTGGCATATCCGACCAAGACCGCGTGGATATTTTGGATTTATTGGGCGAATTTGTGCAACAACAATGGGATAGTGCAACGTGAAAACGAATATGTTGGCGGTGTTGCCGCTTTTGAAAAACCGTTTGGCAGAGCTGCCTGAAATCACTCACGTTCAAGGCGCACAAGAATTAGCTCAATTAACTGGCGAGCGCGAAATTCAGCCATTGGACGGCACAGTTTATGTGGTGTTTGACGGTTCGCAGCCTTTGACTAATTCAAATAATCATTTGAAACAAAAGAAAAAACGGCTTTCATTTAGCGTGATTTTGGCGAAACAGTTTTACGGTGCGTTTGATGTGCCGCATGAAGAGACGGCGGTGGGCGAATTGTTGTACGCCATTTGCGCCAAATTACAAGGCTGGCAGCCTTTGGACGAGCGCGGCAAACCAAGTATTGTCTCTGCACCGTTTGATGAGGTACAGGCGTTAGAGCCGTTGTATTTTGACAATTTCGCGCTGTATCCGATGCGGTTTGAGACGGAAATTTTATCAACTTATTCAGGGAATTAAATTTTATGGCAAAACAAGATGATGGTTTATTGCTTTCAGGTAGCCTGTGGTTGCGTAATCGCCGCGTGGCGGGTTCGGGTTTCGTGCAAGTGGGCAACGTTACTGATTTGAAATTTGAAACGTCTAGCGAAACCAAAAAGCGCGAAAGTCGCCAAAAAAATCAGCTTGGGCAAATTTTGGACAGTGTAGTTATTAATCAAGGTACATCGGTATCGTGGACGTTTGACACGTTTAATCGCGACAATATGGCAATCGCGTTGAGCGGTGAAGTGGTGGAAATTAAAACTGCCACCGCTACGGAAACAGACGTTTCTTACACCGTTACCAAAAAAGGCGAAGCGATTGCTTTGTCGCATGATGATATTAATCCAACCACTTTGGTAGTCAAAAATAAAGACGACCAAGAAGTTGCCGATGGTTTTATTGAATTAAGTCCCGTACTGGGTTTGCTGACGATTGCGGCGGATTGCCCGAATGTAAAAGACGGCGAAGTAGTCAAAGTGTCGTACAGTAAACGCGCCCGCACAGGCTATGAAGTGAAAGCTAACACGGTGGCAGATTTTGACTTTGAGTTGAAATTGGATGGCTACAATCATGCCAGCAATAAAGATTGCTCGGTACATTGCGATAGCGTGAAAGTCGCTGCAGATGGCGCGATTGAATGGCTGAAAGGTGATTTCGCTAGCACGGGCGTGAAAGGCGATGTGGTCACGGTTAATGGCAATAAATACGCTTATACCTACCGTGAATTTGATGATGTAAACGCTTAATCCAGCGTTTCAGGCTGCCTGAAAGCGTGAATCACACGATTTTCAGGCAGTTTTTTTTGAATTAAACATGGTTTAAATAGGATTTAAAAGGCAGGTCAATATGGCAGATAGCGTGATTAAGGCAGGCATACAGATTAGTGCTGATGTAGCTGGTTCGGAACAGATAAATCAATTATCCAGTACGATTAAACAGGCTGCTGGTGAAACATCTGAATTGACCGCACAAGCTGAAAAATTAGAACAGCAATGGCGCGAAGCTCAAGCCAATCAAGCCTTGATTACGCATTATCGTAGCCTGAAATCTGCGTTGGCTGACAATCGCACCGAAATCACCCAAACAGAACAGCAAATGCGACAGCTTGCCGCGCAAATGCAAAATGGTGCAACCAAAGAACAAAGCAAGCAATATCAACAATTAGAGCAACAATTAACCCAACTCAATCAACAAAAACGACAATTATTAACCACTTTGCGTGAAACAAACACGCAAATGAATCAAGTTGGTATTAACACCAAAAATCTAGCCGAAAAGCAAAAACAATTTGCCGAACAAGCTAATAAAGCTGAAACAGAATTAAAACAGCTTAACCAAGAAGCGCAAAAATTACAACAAATTACCCAAGCTAAAGTAATACTTGGCTTGGATGTTGATGACCGCGCACGTCAAGAAATCAATCAGCTTAATCAGGCGTACAACGATTTAAAACGCAATGGCGGTTTAACCAAAGCAGAATTGACTCGTGCTACACAAGCCTATCAAGCACGCTTGCAAGAATTAAATACAACATTAGACCAGTCGGGACACAAAATGACCCCGATGGCACAAAGCATAGGCAAAATTGGTTTGGCTGCCGCAGGTGCGGTGGGTGGGTTGGCAACTTTGCAAAAAGGTTTGAGCGATGTTTTAGCAGCAACGCAGGAATACCAAGCCATTGCCACACGCTTTACTTATGCCTTTGGTGGCGCGGAAGAAGGCGCAAAACAACTGGCATTTGTGCGCGATGAAGCCAATCGTCTGGGCTTGGAAATGATGGGTGCAGCCAATGGTTATGCTCAATTTGCTGCTGCCGCCAAAGACTTAAACATCAGCACCGAGCAAACACAATCCATTTTCAAGGGTGTGGCATCGGCAGCCGCAACTATGGGCTTATCTGCTGATGACGCAAATGGCGTATTCTTGGCTTTGTCTCAAATCGCTGGCAAAGGCAAAGTCAGCATGGAAGAGTTGCGTGGACAACTGGGCGAGCGTCTAGCCCCTGCCATGTCTATTGCCGCGCAAGCGATGGGCGTTACCACCGCCGAATTGGAAAAAATGGTGGAAAACGGCTTGGCTGCCGAAACCTTTTTGCCACGCTTTGGTGCAGCATTGGAACAGGCATTTGGTGCTGATGCAGCAACGAATGTGGAAAGTTTGAGCGGTCAAATTAACTTGTTGAAAAACAGCTACAACGAGTTTTTGATTAAGTTGGGTGAAGGCGGCGTGGGTCAAGCCACGATTACTGTTTTGAAAGACATTGGCGCAGCACTAGAAATCGCGCAAGCTAAATTTGACGAATTTATGAAGTCGGAAGACGGCTTGCTGTTGCAGCAAAGTTTGTCGCAAATGTGGGATTTGTTGAAACAAATCGGCACAACCATTGTTAATGTATTCCGCATTGCACAAGACAATTTTAGCGATTTTTCGGGTATTTGGACTGAATCAGGACGCGAAATTGGCATTGTACAAAGTTTGCTGATGGGCGTGAATTTGACCGTGGCAACTTTGCATGATGGCTTTCAAGGTGTTGGCATTGTGATTAATCTGCTTTCGGGTGCAGCCAAAAGCCTGATGTCCAGTATGCTGAACACGATGAGTAAATTCACATTTGGTAGCTGGAAGGCGAAGCTCAAGCAAGAATCGCAAGAAATGCGCGAAGAAGCCAAGAAAAATTATCAGGCAGCGCATGAATCCGCGATGAACTTTGAAAGTCAAATTGGTAAAACCATTGACCAGATGTCGCAAAATGCGAATGAAGTCCAAAAAGTTTATGACAATGCCAATGCTGCCGCCAAAGCATCCATTGATGAAACAGCCAAAGCGGAAGCCAAAGCGCAAGAATTAAGCCAAGCATATAAAGATGCCCAAACTGCAGCAAGCAGTTTTGGTTTAGATATGCGAGCAGCAATGAATGAGCCAACACCTGCGATTGCTGAAATGTTAAGCAATTTGGATAAGCTGGTACTTGGCTTTGATGATTTAAAACAACAAGGTGTCAATGCTGGTGTTTTGATTCAACAAGCTGTTGGCAAAATGATTGATTCTGCTGCGAATCAAGCTGATATTGAAAGCGTGAAAGCGCGAATTCAATCTTTGGGTGAAGCTGGAAAATTGTCAGCAGAAGCCGTTGCCAGTGCTGTTTTGGCTGCAGATGCAAAAATGGCACAAATTGCAGAATCCACCAGTCCTGTTGCTGCTGCGTTCAAGCAGCTTGGAGTAGAGAGCCACGCCACGATTGAATTGCAGTATCGCCAAGCCGAACTTGCCTTGCAAACCATTGAACGTAGCGGTCAGGCAAGCACTCAAGCATTAGAGCAAGCACGAAACAAAGTGCAAGAGTTGAAAAATGCACTTGACCCGACTGCTGCTGCTTTTGACCGTTTGGGCATAAAGACCAAAGAAGCGTTGGCACAAGCCGCTCAACAGCAAATGGCTGATTTTGAAAAGGTTAAACAGAGTGGTCAGGCGACACAAGCTGATTTGGCTCGTGCGTTTGCACAAACGGCTCAAGCTGCTATCGCAAGCGGCGACCAAAGCGCAATGGCATGGGTGCAAAGCCAAGCGGCGGCGTATCAATACAAAGTGGTGG
>JBHARQ010000256.1:0-8108 GCA_041831015.1 Simonsiella sp.
CGAAGAACGCGCCGTTCCGTGCCACCGCCCTAAAGCGTGGGTGCGGCGGCAAGACGCCGCGTTCTGGCAAATATTCAGCTCGCCTTTCAAAAAATGTCGTGTACTGAAAGACTGTCTGAAATGATATTTGGGTGGTTAAAATAGAAAATAAGGTGGGCGATTGTTCATGGCAACGCCCCATTTCATCATTATTTCGCTACAATCGCGGTTTTATTTTGAGTTTGGTTATGATGATGCGCCGTAATTTGATGTTTGGGTTGATTGCATTGATTCCGATGGCGTTTTTGGGGTTGATGATTGTGGCGCCGCTCAATGCCATGCTGCGTTATGATGGCAGCGCGTTGTTGTGGCGCGAGATGTTGGTTGATGAATTTTATCGCCGCCGTTTGATTTGGACGGTGTTTCAGGCTGCCTGTACCAGTATATTGTCGCTGATTTTAGCCTTGCCGATTGGGTGGAGTTTGGCGCGGTTGCAGTTTGTGGGGCGAACGGTTTTGATGCGGTTGATGATGTTGCCGTTTATTATGCCCACTTTGGTGGCAGGCATGGGGGTGTTGGCATTGTTTGGCGAACACGGCGTATTGTGGCGCGGTTGGACGGATACCCCTTATTTATTGATTTATGGCAATATCTTTTTTAATTTGCCTGTTGCCGTATTAGCCGTACAACAAGGTTTCCAAACCGTGCCAGCCAACCGACTCGCCGCCGCACAAACATTGGGCGCGAATGGGTGGCAACGCTTTTGGTGGGTGGAATTACCCGTATTAAAAAATTGGTTGTTGGGTGCAGGCTGCCTGATTTTTTTATATTGCTTTTCAGGATTTGGGCTGGCATTGTTGCTGGGTGGGCAGCAATACGCCACGATAGAAGTAGAAATTTATCAACTGATTGCGTATGAATTAGACATGAGCCGCGCTACCGTGTTGGTGTGGCTGGTGTTGGGCGGAACGGCGTTGGTCGGCGCGGCGTATGCCTATTTTAGCCGCAGTCACGCCGCCAAAATTCAAACACGGCTGCCTGAAAAACCGCGTGGCGTGTGGCAAAATATGATTTTGCTGATGTCATTGATGTTATTGACCTTATTTTGCGCCTTGCCCTTGTTGGCGATTGTGTTTCAAATGGCGCAATTTGGGCAAGCATGGCGCGTTTTGTGGGACGATGACACCCTGTTTGCGCTGAAAAACACATTCACATTCACCGCCTTAACCCTGATTGTGGCGACCATATTAGGCATCACCCACGCAGCGATGGCAAAACGTGTGGTGTGGCTGCGAACCATCACCTTTTTACCGTTTATGATTTCGCCCGTTTGCCTTGCGTTTGGCGTGTTGCTGGTGTATCCAGATTGGACGGATTCGCTGTATTTATTGATTGCTCTGTATGCGCTATTGGCTTATCCCTTTGTTACCAAAGATATTTTGGCAACTTGGGACGCGCTGCCTGAACATTATTGGCAAGCCGCACGGATATTGGGCGCGAATCGTTTTCAGGTTGCCTGTTGGGTAACCTTGCCGTTGCTACGCCCTGCGTGGCGACGTGGTTTAACGTTTGCGGCGGCAACCTGCATTGGCGAATTTGCGGCAACGCTGTTTTTATCGCGCCCCGAATGGCTGACACTCACCACATTGATTTACCAAAAATTAAGCAAAGTAGGGGCGGAAAATTACCAGCAAGCCATGGTTTTAACCTTGTTACTGATGACTTTGGCGACTGCCACATTTTTAGCATTAGACCAACGCACACCAACTTGTTCCAATTCAAAATAAAAGACGCAAAAAAACCTCTTGCCGAAACAAGAGGTTTTTTAAAACTGGCGGAGTAAGAGGGATTCGAACCCTCGATCCAGGTTTTAGCCCAGATGCACCCTTAGCAGGGGTGTGCCTTCAGCCTCTCAGCCATTACTCCAAAATTCAGCTCAACGTGTGCGCTGAATTCGTGAATTATGCCGATGCTCATTCATATTGTCAAGCCTTTCATTTTGACTTTATTTATCTTAATGAAAATACGCTGTATTTTTGTCAATGAATCCCCCATTTATGAATCCAATATCCTGAAGATTGATGGAAAAAGCACGGAAATCTATTCTCTATGCCTTATAATTTGCTATACTTACGCCATTCTTTATTTTTGATGCTAGCCATTGCAATAAAAAAACGTGATGTTTATTTGATGACATCATTCACATTATTTTGTTGCAGAAAGATTTTATCATTATGAAATTAAATGAAATTGTGAATACGCTTGCGACACTGGAAGGCGTGATTGCGGTTGCCATTGTGGATTATGAAAGTGGCATGATTATGGCTTCTAAAATCAATCGAGAAGGCTTTGATTTGGAAGTGTTTGCAGCAAGTGGCAGCAATATTATTGGCGCGAAAAAACGTACCATCAAAATGCTGGATAATGATGATTATATTCATGATATTGTGATTAGCATGACCACGCAATATCATCTGCTTTGTCCTTCCACGCAAAAGGATAATATGTTTATTTATGTGGTATTAGACCGCGAAACAGGCAATTTATCATCTTGTCGCCGCATGTTGTTTCAAGCGGAAAAAATGATTGTATAAATTCGTGCCTTGATTTTCAGGCAGTCTGAAATTTTAAATCACACAATTAATCAATAATTTAAGGAATTTTAATGAGCATCACTCTTCCTATTGAAGCCAAAGACATTCAAAAATTGATTCCGCATCGTTATCCATTTATGCTGCTGGACAGAATCACGGCATTTGAAAGTGGTGAATCATTAACCGCCCTGAAAAATGTGAGCATGAATGAGCCGCAATTTACAGGACATTTCCCTGATTTTCCTGTGATGCCGGGGGTGTTGATTATTGAGGCGATGGCGCAAGCTTGCGGTGCGTTGGCGATTTTGACCGAAGGCGGTCGCAATCCCGATGAAATTTACTTTTTCGCAGGTATTGATCATGCGCGATTTAAGCGTCAAGTGATTCCGGGAGATCAATTGGTTTTCCAAATCAAATTGTTGCAAAGCAAACGCGGTATCGGTAAATTTGCCGCGCAAGCGTTTGTGGGCGATGAGTTGGCGGTAGAAGCGGAAATCATGTGCGCCAAACGCAAAGTGTCGGCGTAATCAATTTAAAAAACAGGCTGCCTGAAAATTGATTCAGGCAGCCTGTTTTATTTCAAATCAATAAATTATACAAAAATCAAATAGTCGCCATTAGCATCAATGCGAATGGTTGTGCCAGCCGCATATTTGCCTTCCAGCAATTCTTTCGCCAACGGATTTTCAATTTCGGCTTGAATCGCACGTTTGAGCGGACGTGCACCATACACAGGGTCAAACCCAGCTTCGGCAATCAAATCTAACGCAGCATCAGACACTTCCAAGCCCAAACCTTGTGCTGCCAAACGGCGTTTCAGGCTACCCAATTGAATGGCGGCAATATTGCGAATATTCGCTTGGTTCAAGCCATGGAATACCACCACTTCATCAATACGGTTAATCAATTCAGGGCGGAAATACGCTTTCACATCACCCATTACCGCTTCTTTTACCGCAGCGTAGTCGGACGTGTCGCCCAATTCCTGAATATGCTGACTGCCAATGTTGGAAGTCATCACAATCACCGTATTTTTGAAATCTACCGTACGACCTTGACCGTCTGTCAAACGTCCATCGTCCAACACTTGCAACAGAATATTGAACACATCAGGGTGTGCTTTTTCCACTTCGTCCAACAAAATCACGCTGTACGGTTTGCGGCGCACTTGCTCGGTTAAATAGCCACCTTCTTCGTAGCCGACATAACCAGGGGGCGCACCGATTAAACGCGCAATGCTGTGTTTTTCCATATATTCCGACATATCAATGCGGATTAAATGCTCTTCGCTGTCAAACAAGAAACTTGCCAAGGTTTTGCACAATTCCGTTTTACCCACGCCAGTTGGCCCTAAAAATAAGAAACTGCCATACGGTTTATTCGGGTCTGCCAAACCAGAACGGCTACGGCGAATCGCGTCTGCCACCGCGCGAACCGCTTCGTCTTGACCAACCACGCGCTTGTGCAACACTTCTTCCATTTTCAACAATTTCTCGCGTTCGCCTTCCATCATTTTAGACACGGGAATGCCTGTGATGCGCGACACAATTTCCGCGATTTCTTCCGCGCCCACTTCAGAGCGGAATAATTTGTTTGCCGTTTTCAGGCTGCCTGAAACTTCAGCCGCTTTTAACTGCTGAACCAATTGTGGCAACACCCCATATTCCAATTCAGACGCTTTCGCAAAATCGCCACTGCGTTTGGCTTGTTCAATTTTCAATTTGGTTTGGTCAATTTGTTTTTTCACATCATTGGCGCTAACCGATGCTGCTTTTTCCGCTTTCCAAATTTCGTCCAAATCCGCATATTCTTTTTGCAATTCAGCGATTTCTGTATCAATTAATTGCAAACGTTTTTTGCTTGCATCGTCCGTTTCTTTCGCAACGTGCATTTTTTCCATTTGCAACTGAATAATACGGCGGTCAAGCTTATCCATTTGTTCTGGTTTAGAATCCAACTCCATTTTGATGCGGCTGGCAGCTTCATCAACCAAATCAATCGCCTTATCAGGTAAAAAACGGTCGGTAATATAACGATTAGACAATTCCGCCGCCGCCACAATCGCAGGGTCAGTAATATTCACACTATGATGGATTTCATAACGCTCTTTCAAACCACGCAAAATTGCAATCGTGGCTTCCACGCTCGGTTCTTCCACCAACACTTTTTGGAAACGGCGTTCCAAAGCCGCATCTTTTTCAATGTATTGGCGATACTCGTCTAATGTGGTCGCACCGATACAATGCAATTCGCCACGCGCCAAAGCAGGTTTCAACATATTGCCTGCGTCCATTGCGCCGTCGGTTTTGCCTGCACCCACGAGTGTGTGAATTTCATCAATGAAAATCAAACTATTGCCATCATCTTTGGCTAAATCATTTAATACCGCTTTCAAACGTTCTTCAAATTCGCCACGATATTTCGCGCCTGCAATCAAAGCCGCCAAATCCAATACCAACAAACGTTTACCACGCAACGCTTCAGGAACTTCCCCATTCACAATCCGTTGCGCCAAGCCTTCCACAATCGCGGTTTTACCCACCCCCGGTTCGCCGATTAATACAGGATTGTTTTTCGTGCGGCGTTGCAAAACCTGAATGGCGCGGCGAATTTCGTCATCGCGTCCAATCACAGGGTCAAGTTTGCCTTCACGCGCACGTTCGGTTAAATCCAGCGTGTATTTTTTCAAGGCTTCGCGTTGGTCTTCCGCGTTTTGACTATCAACTGTTTGTCCATTATTGAGTGCCACGATTGCCTCCGATAATTTCTGTTCGGTTACCCCGTTATTGGTCAAAATTTTACCAGCCGAATTTTTTTCCTGTAATAAACTTAACAAAAACAATTCGCTAGCAATGTAAGCATCGCCGCGTTTGGTAGCGAGCTTGTCCATTAAGTTGATGGCACTTTCGGTTTCGCGGTTCAGCGTTACATTGCCGCCTTGACCTGATACCGTTGGCAGCGCATCAATGGCAGCCTGAACATCGCGTTTGATTTGCGCCACGTTGCCGCCCGCTTGTACCAATAATGCACTCATGCCATTGGTGGTATCCGCCAGCATCGCTTGCAAAATGTGCAAATTATCAATATAAGCATGGTCTTTGGCTAAAGCCGCGCTTTGTGCTTCGCCTAATAATTGTTGAAATTTGGTGGTTAATTTTTCGTATCGCATGGTACGTTTCCTATTCATAATATTTTGATAAACACGATATAAGGCTTCCTGAACAAAAAACAAGGGCGAAATTCACAAAATCCAACAAAAAAATAATCAATAAAAACAAATTAATAAAAATTCAAAGCAAACAAAATCAAAAAAGGCTTGGCAAAATCGGAAAATATCTGTATAGTTCGCATCTTCAAGACGGAGGTGTGGCAGAGCGGTTTAATGCAACGGTCTTGAAAACCGTCGAGGGTTGATAGCCCTCCGTGAGTTCGAATCTCACCGCCTCCGCCAAAATTTTAAAAGCCCTTTGAGCAATCAAAGGGCTTTTTCTATGGGCTGATTTCAAAACAGCCTAAACGGAGTTCTGTTATCAAATCCATTATTTTTCCGAACAATGTCCGCTATAAAATCTTTCAGGCAGCCTATTCGGGCTGCCTGAAAATCTATATATTCGGAATATCTTGCTCCTGTTCCGTTTCATCGGTTTCATCATTTGGCAACGTCATAATTTCAGGCAGCACTAATTCGCCCAACTCTGTGAGTGGCGGCAAATGCGCCAAACTTTCCAGTTGCAAATCGCTTAAAAACGCGTCTGTGGTTGCCCACAAAGAGGGTCGGCCGATGCTGTCGCGCTGGCCAATCACTTCAATCCAGCCGCGCTCTTGCAGCGTTTGCATCACATTTTGCGACACGGCAACGCCGCGAATTGCCTCAATATCGCCGCGTGTAACAGGCTGCTGGTAGGCGATAATTGCCAATGTTTCCATCACTGCACGTGAATAACGTGGCGTGCGCATTTCATTCAGGCTGCCTAAGCGTTCAAATGCCTCTGGTGCAATTTGAAAACGCCAACCTTCAGCAGAATGCACTAACTGCAAAGCACGTCCCTGCCAACGGTTTTTCAGGCTGGCGAGCACGTCAATCAATTTGTCTTGCGACAAAGGCGGCACGCACAACTCGCGCATGGCTTTTTCGCTCAACGGCTCGGTTTGCAAAAACAAAGCGGCTTCAATTAAAGATTCGGGATTCATATTATTTTTGTTTATAAGCAGTTTCAGGCAGCCTTATTTTCAGGCTGCCTGAAAAATAATGGTTCCAAATTGTCGGATACAAGTATCTGCCTACGATTTCAGGCAGCATACTTCGCCATGCCGGTTAAAATTCCAGCCAATTCCGTTTTTCACGCGTTTTAAATGTCCATGTTTCTTGTTTATTTTTCCCTGCTTGGCGATAACGAAATTCCACACGGTATTCCGTATTAAATTCCAAAGGCTTCACAGGAAACAGGGCAAATTCGGTTGGCAGCAACAAATTATTAGGGTCGTTTTTCGCCGTTAAAATTTCCGTTTGCATAATTTGACCTTGCGGCGAAAATATTTCAAACGCCGTCATTTCAATCGGCTGGTTTTGCCCATAAAACGCAATACTGATTGGATTGCCCGTTTCCTTGTATTGCGGCATCGGATTGGGCTGCTCCTTGCCATCGTAAACAGGTTCGATATAAGAACCCGTCGGAAATTTCACCGCACCCGCAAATTCCTTAGGCAGCTGCTGCAATTCGATTTGCACTTTTTCGCCCATGCACACGGTATTCAACACATAACGCGCTTGCGGTTGCCGGCGCGGCTGTCCGCACAATTCGCGCTCCGCGCTGCTGCCCTGTTCAATCACCAAAGCCTGATGCTTGCCGCGCACCCAAGCTGCGCCTGCTTCATCGTGATTCGGATTGAGCAAAGCCAAACGATGATACAAAGCCGTCATCAAACCATCCACACCGGAGCGTCCTGACCGCGCCCAGTTGCTGATGGTCAAATTCTCCGTTACAGGCGCACCATACCCCACATGCGTAGCACGGTCTTGCGCCGTTTCCCCTGTGAAATAAAGGTTGCCGCGATTCGATTCATCATGCCCGTGCGCATCTTTACTCAAATACCGCGCATGATTACGCGCCGCCTCTTGCAACACATCATATTGCGCCAAAGGCTGCACATCTGCCTGTCTGCGCCAATCATTCAAACGTGCCAGCGCCGCCTTTGCTTCTTTATCGTCGTTGTAACGAAATTGCGAAAACCATGCCATGCCGAAACACACCGCAATCAAAGGCAGCCAAAACAACATTAAACGCCGCTGCAAAGGCGAAGCACGAGATGAAGATTTTTTATATTTTTGAGCCATTATTTTGTCTTTGAGAGTTAAAAAAACAATTTTCAGGCAGCCTGAAAATATTCGATACGTCATTCAGGCTGCCTGAAACAAAAAATAAGATTACCAAGGACGTAAGTCCACAATCTCCACAATCTGCTTATCTTTGCTGTTAATCAACACCGTCATGTCCACGCTTGCCGCCTTCAAAGGCAAAAACTTATCTGCCGTCG
>JBHARQ010000257.1:0-4304 GCA_041831015.1 Simonsiella sp.
CATTAGCTAATTTAATAGTTTGAATAGTAAGGGAAATCTTCATGAATATTTTGGGGATTGATGTATCAAAAGATACATTAGATAATCATTTAGATAAAAACGGAAAAAGTGAATATATTCAGGTTAGCAATGACTTTCCAGGCTGCCTGAAATTGCATGAGTGGTTGAAATCGCATAAGGTACGAAAAGTTGTCATCGCAATGGAGGCAACAGGAACATATTATGAAACTGTAGCGAATTATTTTTCATTGATTTATGAAGTTTATGTAATTAATCCGTTGAAGATACACGAGTACGCTAAATCTAATTTTGTAAGGGTTAAGACGGATAAAACGGATAGTAGATTGATAGCACAATATGCACGGACACATTTAAATTATTTGCATCGTTATGAATTACCTACATCGTTAAATAATGAATTAAAGAGCTTATCGGCTCTGTATAGGCAATTAAAGATGCAAGTCGTGCAAACAAAGAATCGGTTGAGTATTGCTGATAATGAATTTGTTGTATCTGCTCTGGAATCTGTTTTAAACATTTTGCAAGAACAAGTAAAGAATACGGTAGTTCGTATAGATAAATTATTGAAACAGTCGGTATATAAACAACAGTATGAAAATTTGCAAACGATTACTGGAATTAGTAGTAAAACAGCATTTGAACTGTTAAATTATTTAACAGTAAAACAGTTTGCAAATGTGAATAAGTTTATTGCATTTGCTGGCTTGAGTCCGCAAATTGGGCAATCAGGCACGAGCGTGAAACACAAAGAAAAGCTGACACGATACGGACACAGGAAGCTGAAAGGTGCATTTTATATGCCTGCGCTGGTTGCGTATCGGTCGGAAATGTTTAAGCCTTTTGTAGAAAGATTGCGTAAACAAGGCAAGCCAAAGATGGTAATCATTGGTGCGTTAATGCGAAAATTGGCGAAGATAGCGTATTGTGTTTATATGAAGAATGAGCCTTTCAACAAAGAACGGCATGTGGTCTAATTTAGGTTAGTTTTATGTCAAAAGAAAAATATTTCAAAAAAATGAAATATTTTTCTTGACACATTACATATCATCTACGAAATGGAGCGCATAGCAAATTTGCTGAAACGCCCAACCAACACTACAAAGCGCGAAACAACAACGCGCCACCCACCCAAAAGCGTGGTGCGCGGCAAGACGCGCGTTCTGGCAAATATTCAGCCAGCCTTTCAATCAAGTGTCGCGTACTGAAAATTGACTGGAATACGACAAATGATAAATTTTACACGAATCAAATTCACCATGACATGATGATTTAACTTAATGAAATTTAACTAATTTATAAACTATTTTAGTTTCAGGCTGCCTGAAAGCACAATATTATCAATTGACAAAAATTTCTTTAGTATCATGGGCTGTGATAAAATCGGCTGCAATTTCAGGCAGCTTGACTTTTAAGCTGTATGTTCAAAAAAATTCTTTTGGGAGCAAAATATTATGAATAAAAAGCTGATTAGTTTGTTGATGACAGCAGCAGTATTGAGTGCATGTAGTAGCGGTGCAGTACGCAATGGCGCAGCAGAAGGTTTGGCATTGGGTGAAGGTAATTCTTCTGGCTCTAGTAGTAGCTCAACCAGTAGTAATACAACTACAACAACGACCACCACAAGCTTTGAGGGTGCTGGTAGATCATTAACCACATTAAGCGGTTATGATGTCAATGGTGAAAATACATCTCCTAGCCCGAATTATGTTGCTCCTACATCTGAAAGTGAAATTAATGTATTACAAGTAGAAGGTCGCTCTATTACTTTGGTACCTAGTGATAAATTGTCAAATAAAACGTGGTATGAAAATGAAAATCAAGCACTCTATACAGGCGGTACAGCACAAGATTCTTGGAGTGTTATCGGCAATCAATTGCAATATGCTAAATTTGGTGAAGTATATGATGCGGATGAAAAACGTTTCCGCTTTGCACAAGGTAGCGCAACCCCTGAAAGCTCTGTTCCTACAACAGGCACAGTTAATTATTCAGGTTATGCGACTCATGGTTATGGCTCTGAACGATATGCTGAAAAACCAACCAAAGGCACTTCAGAATTTACCGTGAATTTTGGTGAAAAAACCGTCGTTGGTGCCATTAAACCCGTTACTGCTGGTGATTTTGAGCAAATTGATTTAAAAGCTGTTGTAAGTGGCAATAAATTTGAAGGCTTTAATACCACCACAGGTACATCACAAGGTGCTGTCGTTAATGGTACATTCTACGGCCCAAATGCTGAAGAAGTAGCAGGTACATTTAATTTCTCAGGCGATGGTACTATTGGTACAAGCGATCAAGCCATTAATGGTGAAAAACCAATGGGTACATTTGGTGCAATTAAACAATAATTTCCTGTATTGAGAAATGAATCACATCTTCTCAATTCAAACCAATAAAAATTCAGGCAGCCTGAAAAGCGGAAATCTCCCTTTTCAGGCTGCCTGAAACTTATTTCACATTAAAAACAATCATCAGGCACGCGCACCCAACCTTCCATAATCACACGTGCGCTGCGGCTCATCACTGCTTTTTTGACTGTCCATTCGCCATTGACTTGTTCGGCAGCCGCGCCCACGCGCAATGTGCCAGACGGGTGTCCGAAACGCACCGCTTCACGCGCACCGCCACCAGCCGCCAAATTAACCAACGTATTTGGCACCGCCGCCGCAGTCGCAATCGCCACCGAAGCCGTACCCATCATCGCATGGTGCAATTTGCCCATAGAAAACGCGCGTACCAACAAATCAATTTCATCTGCCGCTACGGTCTTGCCGCTAGAAGCCGTATAAGTCGCAGGCGGTGCAACAAATGCCACTTTGGGCGTGTGTTGGCGAGTTTGCGCTTCTTCCAAGTTGGCAATCAAGCCCATTTTCAATGCGCCAGCCGCCCGAATTTTCTCAAAAAACGCCAATTTTTCAGGGTCGCCATTGATGTCCACTTGCAATTCTGTGCCTGTGTAGCCGATGTCTGCCGCGTTCACAAACACGGTTGGAATGCCCGAATTGATTAAAGTCGCCTGAATTTTGCCAATGCCGTCAATGTCCAATTCATCAACCACATTGCCAGTCGGGAACATAGAACCGCCTTCGTCCGCAGGGTCAATAAATTCAATCACGACTTCTGCCGCAGGGAAGGTTACGCCGTCCAACTCAAAATCGCCTGTTTCCAACACTTCGCCATTGCGAATGGGGACGTGGGCAATAATCGTTTTGCCGATATTTTTTTGCCAAATGCGAACCGTGCAAATGCCATCGCCTTTTGGGATTCTGTCCGCATCTACCAAGCCTTGCGACACCGCAAACGCGCCCACGGCTGCCGTCATATTGCCGCAATTACCGCTCCAATCCACAAACGGCTTGTCAATCGACACTTGCCCAAACAGGTAATCCACATCGTGATTGGGCTGGGTAGATTTATCAATAATCAAGGCTTTGCTGGTGGACGAGCTGGCATTGCCCAAACCGTCAATTTGTTGTTTGTACGGGTCGGGGCTACCGAGTACGCGCAATAAAATTTTATCACGCGCTTCGCCTGCTTCTTGTGCAGCTTCGGGCAAATCGGTGCGTTTGAAAATAATGCCTTTGGACGTACCGCCACGGTAGTAAACGGCTGGGATTTTTACTTGGGGCATGGGAATTCTCCTAAAATTGCTATTTTTCTCATTAAACAACATCATGATAAGCAACAACTTGTCGCCAACACGATTATCCAATACAATAAACTAAACTTATTAAACTAAACCAAATGGAAAGCCATCATGCAAACTGTTAATATGCACGAAGCCAAAACCCACCTTTCCCGCTTAACCGAAGAAGTGGCACGGTATGGCGAGCCTTTTATCATCGCCAAAGCAGGTAAACCTTTGGTGCAAGTTATTCCTTATACGGAACACCGCCAACCGTCCAAACGGATTGGCTGTTTGCCCCCGATGAATATTCCCGATGATTTCAATCAGATGGATAATGCTGAAATAGAAACACTTTTTGCGGGAGCAGATGATGAAATACTTGCTTGATACGCATATTCTTTTATGGGCAACCACCAATAGCGATAAACTCAGCCAACACGCCCGAAACATCATTGCCAATCCCGATAACGACATTTATTTCAGCACCGTCAGCATTTGGGAAATTGCGATTAAAACAGGTTTGGGCAAATTGCAATTACCCATCAGCACCGCCGCGTTTCGCCGTGTGTTATTGGATAATCAGTATCTGGAGCTGAATATTAACGGCAAACACGCTATTTTGACCGAAACATTACCCCCTATTCACAAAGACCCG
>JBHARQ010000258.1:0-2693 GCA_041831015.1 Simonsiella sp.
GTAGGTACGATTAGGCGTCAGCCGTAATCGTACGAATGTGTGTAAAATTTCAAAGAACCATTCGTACGGTTACGCTATCGCTAACCGTACCTACGAAGAACGCACCGTTCCGTGCCACTCACCCAAAAGCATGGGTGCGGCGGCAAGACGCCGCGTTCTGGGGATGTTTTGAAATATTTATTTTGTGGACGGCTAATCTGTTAAAATAAGCAATTCATTAAACTGATTTTCTGCAAATTGACCATGAGCGCGTATTCTGAACAACTCCGCCAAAAAACGGATTATCTCTCTGAATTATTACAATTTTTTCAACCACCTGCCGTGCAAGTTTTCCCGTCTGCTGAACAATATTATCGCCAACGCGCTGAATTTCGGATTTGGCATGAAGGCGATGAGATGTGTTATGCCATGTTCCAAAAGGGGCAAAAAGCGAGCAGCGCATCATTGATTAAATTGGAGCAGTTTCCAACGGCGGCATTGAGTATTAATGAGATGATGCCGCGTTTGATGAATGCGATGGCGGCAAATCCTGTGCTGCGAAATCGTTGGTATCAGGTGGAGTTTTTGGCGACTTTGAGCGGCGAAATGTTGATTACGTTGATTTATCACAAGCGTTTGAACGATGAGTGGGAACGCGCCGCGCGACAGTTGCAAGATGATTTGGGTGTGTGGATTATTGGGCGCAGTCGTGGGCAAAAGGTGGTGTTGTCGCAAGATTTTGTAACGGAAACGCTGACGGTAAATGGGCGCACATTTCAATATCGTCAAATTGAAGGCGGTTTTACGCAGCCGAATGCGGGGATTTGTGAGCAGATGTTGACTTGGGCGTGTGCGGCGGCTGGGGATAGTAAGGATTCTGATTTGTTAGAGCTTTATTGTGGTAATGGTAATTTTACGTTGCCTTTGTCGCGGTATTTTCGCCGTGTGTTGGCAACGGAAGTGTCTAAAACTTCGGTACACGCCGCGCAATGGAATATTGCTGCAAATGGTCTGGACAATATTGAAATTGCGCGATTATCGGCGGAAGAGTTCACGCAAGCGTTTTCAGGCAGCCGTGCGTTTCAGCGTTTGGTGGCGCAAGGTGTGGATTTGCAATCTTATGATTTTTCAACGATTTTCATTGACCCGCCTCGCGCTGGGGTGGACGATGAGTCGTTGAAATTGGTGGCGCAATTTGACCGTATTATTTATGTGTCGTGCAATCCTGAAACGTTACGTGATAATTTGGCGGTTTTGACACAAACTCATAATATTCAACAGCTTGCTTTGTTTGACCAATTTCCGTTTACGCATCATATTGAAAGTGGCGTATTATTAACGAGAAAATGATTGTAAGGATTGATGATGACTTATCCCACCCCTGATTTTGAAGGTAAAATTGTTCCACCTGATGAGATTTTAGCCAAATTAGCGGATTTGCCGCGCCCGATTGTGTTTACGAATGGTTGTTTTGATATTATTCATCGTGGGCATGTGAGTTATTTGGCGCAAGCGCGAGCGTTGGGCGGCAGCTTGATTTTAGCATTAAATACGGATGATTCGGTGCGCCGTCAGGGGAAAGGCGATGACCGCCCGATTAATGAGTTGGCACAACGGGCGGCGGTGTGCGCGGCGTTGCAAAGTGTTGATTTGGTAACGTGGTTTGATGCGGATACGCCGTTTGATTTGATTGAACAGGTGCAACCTGATGTGTTGGTCAAAGGGGGCGATTGGTCGCCCGATAAGATTGTGGGCGCGGCGGAAACGTTGGCGCGTGGTGGCAGCGTTCACAGTATTCCGTTTTTGCATCAAACATCTACCACAAAGATGTTGCAAAAAATCAGGCAGCCTGAAAATTAATTTTTTTCAAATATAAAGGGTTAAATTGATGAATACGTTTTATATTTATAAGATGAATTTGGATTCGTACGAGCGATTGATTGATGATGAAATCATGGACGACCGTGAGCGATTGTTGCATTTGAATCAGAATTTGCTGGTGTCGGGGACGAATCGCCGTATTATTACAGAGTTGTTGCGTTTGAATGGTTTGCATGAGTTGTTGGAATCGCCCGATAATGTGTTGCATCAGTCGGATATGTATGTTTTTGGTATGAAATATCATCAGATGCAGGAAATGTTGCAAAATGAAGTGCGTATGGCGGCTGGGCATTTTTCGCATACGATTCATCGGGTGAATTTGGCGGCGTTTTATTATTTGTCGTTTGATGTGAACCGTGAATTGACGGTGGTGTTGTTGAAAGATGAATTGCCTGAAGGGGTGATTGACCGCCAAAGTTGGGAAGGTGTACCACCTGCTGCTGGGTTGAGTCGGTTTTATGATGTGGATTTGGATGATTTAGGTTCTTGATGTGATGGAGGGCGGATTTGATATCCGCCCTTTTGCTGTGAATGTTTAATTTGATTATTTTAAATCATTGAAAAATTGGGGTGGATATGAAATCTGCCCCTACGAATGCGAATTTCGCAAATCAGGCAGCCTGAAATCTTTGCAAAACCCTTACAGTGCACGACAAAATTTAAATAACCCTACATGGAGCGGCGACGGCTCGTCGCCAATATTTTGAATTTTATGAAAATTAAATTGGTGGTGCATAAAGTATGGCGACGAGCCGTCCCCGCTCCATTTTTGTCGTGTGCTGAAAGGCTGCCTGAAATCGTGGGCATAGCCCACGCTACGCCGTTGCGATGAA
>JBHARQ010000259.1:0-4685 GCA_041831015.1 Simonsiella sp.
ATAAAACGGTATTTCCTGTTGCGCCATTCATTTTCAGGTAGCTTGTCTCTTGCAGATTTTTGGCTCATTAAACGTCCTATTGTTGAACGCAAGTAATTTCTGGCTTCTTCAAAGTGTTCTGATTTGATTAAGCGATAACTGGGTACTTTCATTTTTCGGTGCAAAGCAGTCCAAACCGCTTTATGTGTTCTTGGATTTTTTTTTACGCCACTACCCTCAATCACAACAATATCGTCAACCAATCTTTTGATTTCAGCAGCCTGTTCATCAGTAATATGCTCAAGACCAGGCTGGACATCTGCCTTCACTTTTGTTGTGTGGTGAGTGGTGTTGATATTATTGATGGTTGAGCCTGCTCCGCCAATGACACTGTTTTGCACGGTGCCTGAATTAAGGATTTCTGCTGCTTTTTTCTCCCCTTCTTCTCTTACTTGCTCTGCTAGTGTGTCTGTTTGAACACGGTTTTTCTGATTGAATAAAACGTACATTACATCAACGCCGATGCTACCCATTCTGACCAAAATATTTGACGGAATATTGCTTTGCGCAGCTTCGTAAGTCCTTAATGTATTTCGTGTTATGTCAATTTCTCTTGCAAAATCGGCTTTAGAATAACCCAATCTCACACGCTCTGAAATTAAGCGGTCTGCAACATCTTCCATTAAATCATTTTCATTAGACATAAAATCTCCTTGTAAATAAATTTGACATGGTCAAATTTATTTACTAAACTTGCTACAGGTTAATCAATTAGCTTATTAAGCTGTTTTAGTGAATGGCTTTTGTGAGCCTTTTTAGTGAGTGTATTTTATGAATGCAGAAAAAATCTATCAAGCCCTAAATGATAAAGGTTTGAATGCGTCCATTATTGCAGAAGCAATTAACGTTTTACCACAATCGGTTGCAGTGGTTATTCGGACAGGAAAAGGCAGTAAACGAATTGCCAATGCAGTAGCAACCGCACTGGATTTGCCTTTGGAAAAAGTTTTTCCTTTCTACGCTGAAAAAGAAAAAATTAAGGCGGATCGCCAGCATAAAGCACAGGTGCTGAAAAATAAGATTGCTAATCTAACTGTTTAGGTAATCATTATGGAAAATTATCTTTCGTTAAGGGAAGTTGTGGATTTGAAAGTCCCCAAATTCACACGTTTACCCACCTTAAGAAAGGTGGCAACTGAACAAAACTGGCAATCACGCTCACGCAAGGGGCGTGGCGGTGGCTTGGAATATTTGGTTGATAGTATGCCAGTTGAAATTCAGTCTGCAATTATGGAAAAGCGACTTGAGAAGAAGCTGGAACAACTTCCCCCTTTACCTGAAACCGCCAAAACCCCTGCTAAACCCAATAAGAAAATGCAGCAACTTGGCATTGTCCCTGTAGATGATGCGTTACGCGGCTTGGACGATGGGCAAAAGCAAACGGCAACTGCACGAATTGCGCTGGTGTCTTATGTTTTGGCATTTGCAAATGCCCCTGAATTACATATGGGGATTAAAGAGTCGGTGGCTTATGTGGTGGATTTGATTGCAACGGGCAGGCTGCCTGAAGATAAGCAGCATTATGTATCTGTAGCAAATGACCGTTCGGGCAGTAAGCAAAAAGGGGTTAGTTTCCCGACTTTATATAGATGGGTTTTGGCGTACCGCGCTGTACCCGAGCGTGATTTCAACGCGCAGTTGCTGGCTTTGGCACCGCGCAAGTCGCGTAAGCAAACGCCTTTAGTTGATATTGCTTGGTTACCTGATTTTCTGCGGTTTTATGCGCGGAGTAATCAGTATTCGGTTAAGCAGGCATTGAAATTGATGGCGCATGAATATGTCAATATGGGCAAAACGTGTCCTAGTTATGATGTGGTCACAAAGGTTTTGGAACGTGTACCGATTCAAATGAAGATGCGTGGTCGGGTTACAGGCAGCGCGTTTAAGCAGTTTTTACCCTACATTGAGCGCGATTGGCAGGCTTTGAAACCGAATGATGTGTGGGTGGGCGATGGTCATAGCTTTAAAGCGCGTGTATTGCACCCGAAACATGGTCGTCCTTTTGTGCCTGAAATTACGATGATTGTGGATGGTTGTTCAGGGGCGATTATGGGGTGGAGTGTGGCATTAAGTGAGAATGCGGTGGCGGTAGCTGATGCGTTACGCCATTGTATGACGGGCAAACCCCCACCGCTTGGCTATTACTCGGACAATGGTTCAGGGGAAACGGCGAATATGCTTGATAAAGAAGTAACGGGTATTTTGCCACGTTTGGGTATTGAGCATATGACGGGCATACCAGGGAATCCACAGGGGCGTGGGCGAATTGAACGGTTGTGGCAGACGGTAACGATACCAATGGCGCGACATTATGCCACTTATCAGGGGAAAGATGCTGATAGAGAGACGGTGCGGAAGGTGTCTAACGCGATTACCAGTTGGCAAAAAGCGGAAAAAAGGGGCGATGAATTAACTCCTATTCAGGCAGCAGCCAAAGCAGCCGTACCGACTTGGAAACAATTTCAGGCGGATTTAGAAGAGATGGTGCGATGGTACAACTGGGAGCATGAACATTCTAGTTTGCCCATCAATTCTGAAACAGGAAAGCATTTTACGCCAATGGCATATTATGAATATCGTGTGAAAACCGATGGTTATCGTGTGCCTGAAATTGAGCAGTTATCAGAACAGGAATTGGACTTCTTGTATCGTCCAGAAGAGTGGCGATTTACACGACGCGGTTTGATTAAGTTGTGGAATAACTCTTATTTCTTGATGGAACTGGCTGATTATCATGGCAAACAGGTGCGCGTGTCGTATGACATACACGATGCCAGCAGCGTAATTGTAAAAGATGCGGACGGGCGCATTATCGGCAAAGCGAAATTTCAGGGCAATCGCCGAGCTGCATTTGCAGAAACGCGAATGGAGCAGTTGGCAGAACGCCGCTTGCAAGGCATCAAGCAGTTGGCACAAACTAAAGTGGAGATGGCTGAATTGGAACGCAACAGCGCAATCCCAGCTTTGGAGCATTCGCCAGCACATAAGTTGTTGGATGACATCATCGCTGAAAGTGCAGATGGCAAGATGGCTGTTTTAGAACCCGTTGCAACCAAACCGAAAGCGAAACCAGCGCAAAAAATGAGCTTGGTTGATGAAGACGATTGGGATTGGTTTGATGCTCGGAAAATGGGCTAATCTTTGATACTTTTTGATTTGTTTTAAATGGAGTTTAAATAATGGATAAATATATGCATCCACAGTTACGCGGTCAATTTGAACGTATGGAACGTGAATTGGCTATTTTGAAAGAATTAGAAATGGGACTGGCTGGTATTGAACGACGCGTCAATCGTGGCAAAGTGAATTGGCTGGGGAACTCATTTCATCACGATAAATTGCAGAAATTAAATGGCAAAAAAGTTGTGATTGTCCCATCTCGCCATTTGCCACGCACCAAAATCAAGGTGTATTCGGGCAATGTGAAAATTTGTACGATTTATTTGACTAATTTGATTTGACTAATTTGATAGGAGTGTCATCATGCACAATCAATTAAAAGCATTTATGGAACAATATGGTATCTCTCAAACTCAAGTATCAAAAGCAGTTGATTTGAGTGGTGCAACTTTGAGTTTGTATCTGAATGGCAGGTACACGGGCAATAAAGATGCGATTGACAAACGCGTATCTGCTTATCTGCGCCAACAACAACAGAAAGCAAAAATTCCGCACTTGGAAATCCCGTTTGTTGCTACGCGCACGGCTCGTAAAGCGTTGGCATTTTTGGAATTGTGTCATGGTTTAAACCGCTTGGGGATTATGTATGGTGGCGCAGGTTTAGGCAAAACAACGGTGTTGCGTGAGTTTGTGAAATTTAATCCCAGCACGGTGTTGATTGAGCCTGATATGGGGTTTAGTGCGAAGGTATTGTTACAAGCGATTTGTCGCACATTGGGTGTTGATGCGAGCGGTAATATCCATGATTTGACGGAGCGTATTATCGGTGTATTGCGCGGTTCAGGGCGGTTGTTGGTCATTGATGAGGCTGAATTGTTGCCCTTGCGAGCATTAGAGTGTGTGCGCCGTATCCGTGATAAAGCGGATTGTGCGGTGGTGTTGGTGGGTATGCCGAAATTATTGTTGAATTTGAAAGGTCAAAACGCGGAATTGAAACAGTTATTTAGCCGCGTTGCGATGAAACATGAATTTGGCGATGCGGTGTCTGATGAAGACATCGCCACGATTGCAAAAACGGTATTGGGTGAAATTGACGATGAGTTGCTGCCCCATTTATGCGAAAAAGTGAGTGGCAATATTCGCAAATTATGCAATGTGATGACGCTGATGGCGTATTTGCGTAGCCGCTTTGAGCGCAATGGCTGGGATTTGGAGATGCTGGAAACAGCTAATGATTATTTAATTCATTAATTTTAAGGAGTTTTATCATGATTGAATGGTATTTGAACCTCACTTTTTGGCAAGCGGTGCTGGTGTGGCTGAAACTGCTGTTGCCTGTGTTGTTTGTGTTGGTTGTTGCAACATTGGTTAGCGTTGCTATCAACTGGTTTTCAGGCAGCCTGAAATTGCCGCGCCCACGTTTGCCGCAGCCGAGCCAGCGAAAACCGCGTGATAAGAAAACGGAGGTGGCATCATGATGCGCGAAGTTGCAAAACGATTATTAGCTGAAAATCTGCAACAAATCA
>JBHARQ010000260.1:0-9443 GCA_041831015.1 Simonsiella sp.
ACCGCGCAAAGTTGCATTGAATGCTTGTATGCGTAAATTGCTGACAATTTTAAATGCCATGATGCGTGATAATGCAGCTTATGCTTAATTTTAACGTTTTTTGTATTTTTGCCCGACGGGGTTAAAAATACAGTTGCTACCATTCTATGAAAAACGTACGGTTTCGTGCCACGAACCTAAAGCGTGGGTGCGGCGGCAAGACGCCGCGTTCTGGGGATTATAAGCATTTTAATTTTGTGCTGGCAATGGGTTTCGTTTGCCACAATAGATAAATGCCACTACGCCCAATACGAGCATAGGCAAACTGAGCCATTGCCCCATAGACATGCCCAGTGTGAGTAAGCCTAGATGGTCGTCTGGCTGACGGGCAAATTCGGCAATAAAGCGGAATAAGCCGTAACCTGCTAAAAATAAGGCTGCCACCTGCCCTGTTGGACGCGGTTTTTTGGAAAATAGCCACACGATAATGAAGAGGCTCATGCCCTCTAATGCAAATTGGTAGAGCTGTGATGGGTGGCGCGGTAACATGCCGTATTGGTTGAACCATTCTAGGTATTGGGGGTTGGTGGCGGCAAGTGCCATGTCTTCTTGTTTGGCTTGGGGAAAGCCCATTGCCCAAAAGTGGTTGGGGTTGGTGACGCGTCCCCATAATTCGCCGTTGATGAAATTGCCAATACGTCCTGATGCGAGACCTGTCGCCACCAATGGTGCAACAAAATCAAGCACTTTGAGGAAATTCATGTGGTGTTTGCGGCTAAATAACCAAATGGCGACAATCACGCCCAAAAAGCCGCCGTGAAAGGACATTCCGCCTTCCCAAACTTTGAAAATGGACAGGGGGTTTGCCATGTATTCTGTGAATTTGTAAAACAGGACGTAGCCCAAGCGTCCGCCTAAAATCACGCCGATGACGCCCCAAGTGAGTAAGTCGTCTAATAATTCGTTGGTGAATAAGGTGTTTCCTTGTTTGATTCGTTTGCGTCCCAGCCACACAAACAGCATAAAGCCAACGATGTAGCTCAAGGCATACCAACGAATTGCCAATGGCCCTAATTGCAAGGCAATCGGATCAAAATGGGGGTGAATCATCATAATATTTGTAACCTTTCTAAAAATAGTTTCAGGCAGCCTGAACGTTCTCGCGAACAATATTCAGGCTGCCTGAAACATTATATTCAATTCAATAGAATTAACCAGCAAAAATTTCATTGAACCACAATGTGATGCTGTCCCAAAACTTTCCCACAAAGCCAGCCTCTGCAACATCTTGTAAGGCATAAACTTTTTTCTCTGCCAATACTTTGTCTTGGTAAATGAATTTAATCACGCCCATTTCAGCACCTTTTTTAATCGGGGCGAGTACAGGCTGACGGGTTTCCAATTTGGGCTTAATGTCTTGACCTTGACCATGTGGCAAGGTGATGTATTCATCTTCCAAAAAGCCAATCGGCACTTCACGCAATGCGCCTTTAAAGACTTTGATGTGTGAAACGGCTTGCCCTGCTTGATACATTTTTGGCGTATCAAAATTTTGCAACGCGTAATTGAGTAATTTACTGCTTTCTGTGGCGCGAGCCTCTTGGCTGCTGGTGCCTACCACCACCGATACCACGCGGCGACCATTGCGTTTGCTCGATGCAATCAGATTATAACCTGCGCTATTGGTATGCCCTGTTTTCAAGCCATCAACACTGGGGTCGCGGAACAGCAATAAATTACGATTTGGCTGTTTAATCCCATTGTAAGTAAATTCTTTTAATGAATAAATGGCATAATAATCGGGATAATTTTTAATAATTGCCGCCGACAAGGTTACCAAATCATTCACCGTCGTTAAATGCTTTTTGCTGGGTAAACCTGTGCTGTTTTCAAACGTGGTTTGAGTCATGCCCAACTGTTTTGCCTGTTCATTCATCAAGGCAACAAATTTTGCCTCGCTGCCTGCAATGCCTTCTGCCAAAGTAATTGCGGCATCGTTGCCCGATTGCACAATCAAGCCTTTAATCAAATCTGCCACACTCACAGGTTTTTTGGTTTCCAAAAACATGCGTGAGCCTTCTGCTTTCCATGCTTTATCAGACACTTTCAGCATTTGGTCTGGTTTTAATTTGCCCTCATTTAATTGCTTGAAGACAATATAAGCCGTCATCAATTTGGTTAATGACGCAGGCTCAATCAACTGGTCAGCGTCTTTAGACAATAATACTTGCCCACTTTGCAAATCTTTCACGATGTAGGCGGTGGCTTCAATGGTTGGCACACCTTTTTGTGCTTTGGCAACGTTTAAATTGGGGGTAGCAGGCGCAGTAGCGGCTTTTGCTGTTGGCGTTGCCGATTTTTTGGGTGCGGTGTCTTTCTCGGGGGCGGCAGATGCACTAAACGCAGTTGCCATTAAGAGAACGAAAAGTTTTGTTTTCATAATATAATTTGGGAAAATAAATTTCAGGCAGCCTGAAAATGTCAAATCAAATGGCGCGATTATAACCGAATTTATTGAAAATACGCGAAACTTAATTGCAATTGACCCAACAAGTGTGGCAAGAATGTAGAGAAATCTTTGCTTTTCCCGTTTTGATTGCATATTGAAAGGCTGCCTGAACCTATTTTGATTTAACCCACGCGATAAAATGCGAGACTACCCAACCAGTTCGGGAGTTTTTCAATACGCTTATTGCCCGTCATCACGGCGCGTTCTAGGACGCGTAAATTGTTTTTGGCGCAAAGTAATTCAAAATCTTTGAGGGTGCAAAGGTGGATGTTGGGGGTGTTGTACCATTCGTGCGGCATCCGTTCGCTCACGGGCATGTGTCCGCCTAAAGCGATTTGTAAACGGTTGTGCCAGTAGCCAAAATTGGGAAAGCTGACAATGGCTTGTTTTGCCACGCGCGTTAAATCGCGCAAAATGGCTTGGGTGTCTTTCATGGATTGAATGGTTTGGCTCAAGACAATCACGTCAAAGCTGTGGCTTTCAAATGCCATAATGCCTTGTTCAATATCGGCTTGAATCACGTTCACGCCGCGTTCAATGGCGGCTTGTACGCTTTTTTCGGCAATTTCTACGCCGTAGCCTGTGCAGTTTTTGTGAGTGGTCAAGGCAGCGAGCAATTCGCCATCACCGCAACCTAAATCCAATACATGACTGTGTTCGGGAATCCAGTCGTAAATCAGTTGTAAATCTTCACGTAAGTTCATGGGAGTCTCTTGATGTGTTCATTAATTTGCGGTGGGTATCGTAACCAAATCTAGACAATGAGACAAGTCATTGTTCAGGCTGCCTGAAATATTTTGGGAAAATCATCATCTTTGATAAAATCTAATTTACCTAAAATTTTATAATGACATGAGATATTTTGATATGACCACACTTGAACAAGCCGTACGCGAAGAAAAATGGACTCTTATCCCCGAACTGATTCAACAATGGATTGCTGATAATCCGCTAGAAACCAAAATTCATTCATTATCAGGTAAATTACCACTCACGCCTACTCAAAAATGCCAATTTATCTCATCTATTGGCGAAACTTTATATCGCAAAAACCGCTATCGTGATGCCATCACTTGTTTAGAATATGCGCTAACATTTCAACCTAAATTATTACGTTGTGCCTATATTCACGGCTGGTTGGCAGAATTATATGCTTTAAAAACACCGCATCAGGATTTTGAGAAAGCCAAAATTCATAGTAAACAATCATTTGAATTTCGTGATAAGCATTTTTCCGCAGCCAAACCGCTACGCAAAGTGTTAGCCTATTCTTTATATGGCAATTTACCCATTTATTGTGAAACCATGGTATTAAACGCGCAATTACGAGCGCAAATTTATCCAGACTGGGAAATGATGTTGTATCACGATGACAGCGTGCCACAACACGTTTTGCAGCGTTTAAGCCAACTTGGGGTGCAATTGTGCAATGCGGATGAACATCACGCGACGCATATGCCAGGGACATTTTGGCGATTTTTAGCGTTGGAACATTCGGAATACGATGTGGTGGTGATGCGCGATGCGGATTCATTGCTGACTTGGCGCGAAAAAACATTGGTAGATGACTGGTTGGCATCAGGCAAACCGTTTCATGTGATTCATGATTGGTATAGTCATACTGATTTGATTTTGGCTGGATTATGGGGGGCAAGATATGGTTTATTACAGCCCATTCGCCAATGGATTGAACAATATTTAGAACAAACACCACATTTACACCGCACGCACGCCGACCAAAATTTTTTGGCAACCTTTATTTGGCACCGAATTAAAAATGCGTGTGTGAATCACAGCAGCGTGTTTAATGTACCAAACAGCACATGGCTGCCTGAATTACCTGCCATTCACATCGACCCGCGCACCAATAAACGACAGCAACTAGGCAGTTGGCAAAGCAAAACATATACTTTCCCCCTCAGCCCCAATCAACGTGTGGCAACCATTCGCAATGAACGAAGTGAATTAGTCTGTGAATATCCCATTCCGCACGATGGCAAATGGGAAATTCCCACTTTATATTATCAATTGATTGAAGATAAAATTTGGACAGTTCATGCTGAATTCATTGATTCATAGAAGCTGATGACATTTCATTTTTGAACGGTTAGCTGAATATTTTCCAGAACGCGGCGTCTTGCCGCCGCACCCACGCTGCGCCCGTTGTGATGGTGAGTGGACAATTCAAAGTAGCATCGGGCATCAATGCCCGACTTAAAACGTTGTGTGCTGAAAAAATTAAATGAACTTCATTTCATGACTTTCAATCAAAACAAGGTTTCAGGCTGCCTGAAATTCAAAAAAACAGGGAAACACATTTCAGGCAGCCTGAAAGATATTTCCCTATTTCAAAACAAGCTATTAGCCGCCAAAATCGTCTAACAAAATGTTTTCGTCTTCCACGCCCAAATCTTTGAGCATTTTAATCACGGACGCATTCATAATCGGCGGGCCACACATATAGAATTCGCAATCTTCGGGGGCTTCATGATTTTTCAAGTGATTTTCGTAAACCACATTGTGAATAAAGCCCGTGTAGCCGTCCCAATTATCATCAGGCTGCGGGTCAGACAAAGCCACATGCCATGTGAAATTCGGGAACTCTGCTGCCAACTGGTCAAAATCTTCCACATAGAACATTTCGCGTTTAGAACGCGCACCATACCAGAATGTGATTTTGCGTTTAGAATTCAAGCGTTTCAGTTGGTCAAAAATATGCGAACGCATCGGTGCCATACCTGCACCACCGCCAATAAACACCATTTCCGCGTCTGTGTCTTTGGCAAAAAATTCGCCAAAAGGCCCTGAAATCGTTACCTTATCGCCCGCTTTCAACGACCAAATGTAAGACGACATTTGCCCTGGGGGAACATCAGGATTGTTCGGCGGTGGCGTGGCAATCCGCACATTCAGCATAATAATGCCTTTTTCTTCGGGATAAGACGCCATAGAATACGCACGCACAATCGGCTCTTCCACCGTAGAAACATAACGCCACAAATTAAATTTATTCCAATCTTCGTGATATTCTTCTGGAATATCAAAATCTTGGTATTTAACCGTGTGTGCAGGTGCTTCAATTTGAATGTAGCCACCAGCACGGAATGGCACTTCTTCGCCTTCAGGAATCGCCAATTTCAATTCTTTGATGAATGTGGCTTTGTTGTCATTGGAAATAACGGTGCATTCCCATTTTTTCACGCCAAACACTTCTTCCGACACTTCCACTTCCATGTCGCTTTTCACATTCACTTGGCACGACAAACGGCAGCCTTCGGCAGCTTCGCGTTTGCTGATGTGTGATAACTCGGTGGGCAAAATGTCGCCACCGCCGCTTTTCACTTTTACTTTGCATTGACCGCAAGAACCACCGCCACCGCAAGCCGATGACACGAAAATCCCTTTGCTTGCCAACGCACCCAATAATTTGCCACCCGCAGGCAACGTAATCGCTTTGTCGGGGTCATCGTTGATTTTAATGGTAATGTCGCCCGAATTGACTAACTTGGCTTTGGCAAACAAAATCATCAACGCCAACACCGCCACCAGCACGGTAAACATCACAATGCCTAAAATAATTTCCATGTTGATGTCTCCTTATAACTGAATGCCCGAAAACGACATAAACGCCAACGCCATCAAGCCGCCACTAATAAACGTAATGCCCAAACCGCGCAAACCCACTGGCACATCAGCATATTTCAATTTTTCGGTAATGCCCGCCAATGCCACAATCGCCAACATCCAACCCAAGCCCGCACCTGCGCCATACACAGCCGACTCAATGAAATTGTAATCGCGTTGCACCATAAACGACACACCACCAAAAATCGCGCAGTTTACCGTAATCAATGGCAAGAAAATCCCCAAAGCGTTGTACAAAGCAGGGAAATATTTATCCAAAATCATTTCCAAAATTTGCACAATCGCCGCAATCACGCCAATAAAAGTAATGAATTTCAAGAACGTCAAATCCACACCTTTAACCAACGCGCCATCTTTCAACACCAGCGAATACACCAACTGGTTGGCTGGCACAGAAATCGCCAATACCACCGTTACCGCCACGCCCAAGCCAAATGCCGTAGAAATTTTCTTGGACACCGCCAAAAACGTACACATACCCAAGAAAAACGACAACGCCATATTCTCAATAAACACGGCTTTGACAAAAATGCTCAATAAATTTTCCATGTTTATTTCTCCGCTTGTTCAGGTTTCCAAGTGCGTAACGCCCACACCAAAAAACCAATAATGAAAAACGCGCTTGGGGCAAGCAAGAACAAACCGTTGGTTTGATACCAACCGCCATTTTGCACCGTTTGGAAAATTTCAAAACCAAATAATTTGCCCGAACCCAACAATTCACGAATGGTCGCCACAATAATCAAAACCATGCCGTAGCCCAAGCCTTGACCCAAGCCATCAACAAAACTTTCCACAGGCGGCTCTTTCATCGCAAACGCTTCGGCACGACCCATCACGATACAGTTGGTAATAATCAAGCCCACAAACACCGATAATTGTTTGGACAATTCATAGGCAAACGCTTGCAAAACTTGGTCTACCACCGTTACCAACGAAGCAATAATCGCCATTTGCACGATAATGCGGATACTATTGGGAATGTAGTTACGAATCAACGAGATAAAAAAGCTAGAAGACCCCGTTACCAACGCCACCGAAATCCCCATTACCACAGCCGTTTCCAATTTGGTGGTTACCGCCAAAGCAGAACACACGCCCAATACTTGCAATGCAATCGGGTTGTTGGCAATAAAGGGCGAAACCAGTAAATGTTTCAATCGTTTCGTATCAGCCATTATTTTGCTCCTGCTTTGATTTTATTCAAATACGGCGCGTAGCCATTTTCGCTAAACCAGTAATGGAATGAATTGTTCACGCCTTTGGTGGTTTGGGTTGCGCCCGACAAGCCGTCCACGCCATGCGCTTGGTCTTTTGAGCCACCGCGTTCAACGTGAATTTTCAGGCTGCCTGAATCGTCATACAATTTTTTGCCAACAAAGTTTTTCTGCCACAATGGATTGGCAATTTCGCCACCCAAACCAGCCGTTTCACCTTGTTCGTAATAGGTAATGCCGTTAATGGTGTTGCCGTCATTTTTCACGGCAACAAAGCCATACATAATTGACCACAAACCGCTACCGTGCATAGGCAACACAATTTGCTCTACTTTGCCCGAAGTATCTTTCACCAAATATACTTCGGCATATTTAGCGCGAGTTTGAATGCTGGCAATATCTTGTTCTTTCGGAATTTTAATGCTTTGCGCGGGGTCTTTGGCGGCGGCGCGTGCGTCAAAATCTTTCACACCTTCCACATAATCGCCTGTTGCCAAATCCACCACACGCGGCTCAATGCGTTCCGCGTACAATTTTTTCACATCGGCTTTGCTGTCGGAGAGCAAACCTGCTGCCTGTAAAATATTTTTTTGTTTGTCCAAGGCTTTTTGTTCGTTTTGTGTGGATTTCAAGCCCACAGCCGCACCTGCGACCACCACCGAACACAGTAAGCTCACCGCCACCACGATTTCCATCGTGCCGCCGAAACTGTCTTTATCAAATTTAGCCATGACGTGCCTTTCTTCGTTTGATATTGGCGCGAACCACCAAATAGTCAAAAATCGGAGCAAACAAGTTAGCAAACAAAATCGCCAACATCATGCCTTCGGGATACGCTGGATTGACCACGCGAATTAACACACACATCATGCCAATCAACGCGCCATACCACCATTTACCCACATTGGTAAATGACGCAGACACAGGGTCGGTTGCCATAAACAACATACCAATCGCAAAACCACCCAGCACCAAATGCCAATACCAAGGCATTGAAAACATTGGGTTAGTATCCGAACCAATCATGTTGAACAAGGTAGAAGTTGCCACCATACCCAACATCACGCCTGCAATAATGCGCCACGAAGCAATGCGCGTAAACACAATAAACGCACCACCAATCAACAACGCCAATGTGGACACTTCGCCCACCGACCCTGGTAAATTACCAATAAATGCGTCCATCCAAGTAATGGTTTCGCCTGTAACATTGTGTTTTAAGCCTGCCGCGCCATTGCCAGCCCATTGTGCCAATGCGGTTGCGCCCGAATAGCCATCAACTGCCGTCCAAACTTGGTCGCCAGAAATTTGTGCAGGATACGCAAAAAACAAAAACGCACGACCTGCCAACGCTGGGTTCATGAAATTTTTGCCCGTGCCACCAAACACTTCTTTGGCAACCACCACGCCAAACGTAATCCCCAACGCAGCCTGCCACAACGGTAAAGTAGGCGGCACAATCAACGCAAACAAAATAGACGTAACAAAGAAACCTTCATTAATTTCGTGTTTGCGGACAATGGAAAACAGCACTTCCCAAAAACCGCCCACAATAAACACCGTCAAATAAATCGGCACAAAGAAAATCGCGCCCAATATCATTTTGCTGCAAATGCCAGCGTCTGCGGTCAAATTCACGCCAATCGCATTGGCAAACGCATAATGCCAATCGTTGGCGATATTGGCTTGCACCAAATCAAAATGGGTAGCCGCCAAAATAGATTGCGCCCCCACGTTGTACATACCGTAAAACATCGCTGGAAACAACGCCAACCACACCAAAATCATCATGCGTTTGGAGTCTAGCGCATCGCGGACGTGAGTCAATTTGCGCGTAACCGTGCCTTGTGTGTACAACACGCTCGCCACCGCTTCGTAAAGCGGATACCACATTTCGTATTTACCGCCTTTGTGAAATTGTGGCTCTATTTTTTCTAATAACTGTTTCAAGCCCATCGTTAGCCTTCTTTCTCAATCGTGTTCAACACATTTCGCAGCAATGAACCGTATTCATATTTACCAGGGCAAACAAAACTGCATAATGCCAAGTCTTCTTCGTCCAATTCCAAACAGCCTAACGCTTGTGCGCTGTC
>JBHARQ010000261.1:0-22198 GCA_041831015.1 Simonsiella sp.
AGTCGCCCGCGCGGCGATAGAGCGCGAAACTGCCAAAATACCACGAACCATCACGACGAAGACAGCGTGGGTGCGGCGGCAAGACGCCGCGTTCTGGCAAATATTCAGATAACCTTATTCTTCCGCAAATTCCAATTCTGCCAAACCTGCAAACCAATCATTCACAATCAATTCCACTTCATCAATCCCCTGTTTTTTCAAACTGGAAAATAATTGCACCGACACCGCCTGACGTTCCATAAACGGTTTCAGTTGTTTTTTCACCGCGGCAAGGGTTTTGATTTGCTCATTTTTGGATAATTTGTCGGCTTTTGACAACAAAATATGCACAGGTCGTCCCGTTAATGCAAAAAAATCCAACATTTGAATATCCAAGGCTTTGAGTGGGTGTCGCGCGTCCATAATCAGAATCAAACCAATCAGTTGGCGGCGCGTTTGCAAATAATCGCCCAGTAATTTTACCCAATGGGCGCGCACCGCTTCAGGCACTTGCGCGTAGCCATACCCCGGTAAATCCACCATAAAATGTCCGTTTGCCAATTCAAAAAAATTGATGTGTTGCGTTCGCCCCGGTGTTTTGGAAACGTAGGCTAGGCGAACGTGGTTGCATAGTGTATTGATTGCGCTGGATTTTCCTGCATTGCTGCGTCCTACAAAGGCAATTTCCGCCGTGGTATCGGGTAAATCTTTCAAATGATTGACGGTGGTAAAGAATTTGGCATTTTGAAATAAATTCATGGTTGTCTCATTATTTTAATTGTGTTAATTTTGGTATAATTTGAAAATCGTTGTACGCATTTTATCCGAACCCATTCATTTTCCCAATATTATTTGGGTAATTAATAAATATCAAAGGAACACAAATGAAACGTTTAACTTTATTGGCAGCAATGTTTTTAGCGGGTTCGGTGTATGCCGCACCTGCCGATTTGGCAAAAGGTAAGCAAATTGCAGAACAAGTGTGTGCAGCTTGCCACGCCGCCGACGGTAATAGCGGTATCGCCATGTACCCTAAATTGTCTGCTCAACACGCTGATTTCATTTTCCGTGAAACCAAAGCCATTAAAGAAGGCAAACGCACCACTGGTTCATCTGCTGCGATGGCGCCCATGGTACAAAATTTAAGCGATGATGATATTCGCAATGTAGCCGCTTATTATGCCAAACAAAATCCGAAACCCGGTGAATCTCATCCCAAACAACAACCTGAATTAGGCAAAAAAATCTATCAATCAGGTATTCCAGACAAACGCGTTCCTGCGTGTATGTCATGCCATAGTCCAAATGGTGCAGGCACACCGGGTGGCGGTACTGCGATTACTGCATTCCCACGCATCGGCGGACAACATGGCAGCTATGTGGCTGACCAGTTGAAAGCCTATGCCGCAGGACAACGCACCAGCGCAAATGCGATGATGGAAACCATCGCCAAACGCATGAATGAAGAGGAAATGAAAGCGGTTGGTAACTATATTCAAGGTTTACATTAATTTTTCATTATTTTTTAATTAAATAATATTTCAGGCTGCCTGAAAACTGATTAAACGGTTTTCAGGCAGCCTGAATATTTTATCGTCGCCCAAAAATGGCGGTTCCCACGCGTACCATGGTTGCGCCGCATTCGATGGCGAGGTTCATGTCGCTGCTCATGCCCATGGATAGGGTGTCGGCTTGGGGGGCGATGGTTTGGAGTTGGGTGAGCAGTTGTGCCATTTTTTGGAATTGTTGGCGTAATTCGGTTTCGCTGGCTTGGGCAGCCGCCACGCACATTAAGCCGCGCAGTTGGAGCTTGGGTAGGGTTAGGATGTGTTGGGCAAGTGGCAGGAGTTCATCGGGCTGGATGCCGTGTTTGGCGGCTTCGTTGGCGATGTTGATTTCAATGCACACTTGGAGCGGGGGCAGGTGGTCGGGGCGTTGGCTGTTGAGTCGGTCGGCGATTTTGGCGCGGTCTAGGGTGTGGAGCCAATGGGCGCGTTCGGCAACAGGGCGGGTTTTGTTGGATTGGATGTTGCCGATGATGTGCCAGTGGATGTGGGGGCAATCGGTGAGTTGTTCGGTTTTGTCTTGCCATTCTTGGATGTAGTTTTCGCCAAAATGGTGTTGTCCGTGTTGGTAGAGTTCGCGGATGGATTCGGCGGGAAAGGTTTTGCTGACGGCAATGAGTTGGACGCTGTTTTCGGGGCGTTGCGCTTGGTGTTCGGCGGCGCGGATTTGGGCGAGAATGTGTTGGCGGTTGGTTTCTAGCATGGTGTGTTTCCTGTTGTGTTGGGGAATGGTTGGGGTATCGGATATGTGTTGGGCTGCCAGCGCTCAAAGAGTGGGTGTGGCGGCGATACGCCACGTTCTGGCAAATGAGCAGGTTTTGTCGGGAAATGTGCGGTGCTTTCAGGCTGCCTGAAAGACATTTTTGTTATAATTGGTGTTCCTAAATTTTTTATGTGGGCAAATTATGCCGCTTATTCAGACCTTGCCGCAAGGCAAATTAGACATCATTGGCGATGTGCATGGGCAATTTGAAGCCTTGCAAAATCTGCTGCATTATCTTGGTTATACGCCCGAAGGGAAACATTCGCAAGGGCGAAAATTGGTATTGGTGGGCGATTTGGTGGACAGGGGCGATAATTCGCCTGCGGTGCTGGATTGGTTTCAACGGGCGCATCAGTTGGGTTATGCGTATATGGTGTTGGGCAATCATGAGATTAATTTGCTGACTAATGAGCCGAAAGACGGTTCAGGTTGGTTTTTCAACAGCCGCGCCGAAAAAGACGCACACAACTACGCCCCTTGGCACAGGCTGCCTGAACAACATAAATCTGCCACCATTCAATTTTTGAAAACGCAACCGTTGGTGTTACAACGTCATGATTTACGCATTGTTCACGCCGCGTGGCTGCCTGAAAGCATTGCCAAACTCGCTGAACGCAACCACGAAGACATCGTAACCCTACACCAAGAATGGGAAGAACAGCAACATTGCTGCACCAAACACGCTCCATGGTTTGATGCCTATTTGCAAGAACAACGCCATTATGCCCACGATTTAGAAAACGTCAGCAAAGAGCCACCCATGCTCCCCAACACCGCCGCACATGACGTGTACAAAAGCACCGCCCACCCCATTCGCGCCCTCACTTGTGGCATTGAAACCGTTGCCAGTGAGCCATTTTACGCGAGCGGACGTTGGCGATTTTCCGTGCGCCACCCGTGGTGGGACGATTACCACGACCCCATTCCCGTCATCATCGGACACTACTGGCGACAATGGCAACCCGCACGCAAACCACCTAAACACCGCGAAAACACCTTTACCGTTCCCGCCCACCATTGGCATGGAGCGCGTGGCAACGTCTTTTGCTG
Source organism: Simonsiella sp. (assembly GCA_041831015.1). Lineage (GTDB taxonomy): Bacteria > Pseudomonadota > Gammaproteobacteria > Burkholderiales > Neisseriaceae > Simonsiella. The sequence goes on from JBHARQ010000261.1 coordinate 3,358, forward strand.
CGATTTTTCCGTTGGCGCACGTTGGCGCGACCGCAAAAAAGACATTCCGCCCAGCCAGTCCGAACATCGCCTTGCTGCCCTACGATTCCCCGAAAAAACACTCGTATTTGACAACGGCGAAACCATTCAAACCGTGTACGGTTAACAGAAAAGGCAGCCTGAAAATCGCCAGAACGCGGCGTCTTGCCGCCGCACCCACGCTTTTGGTGAGTGGTGCGGCTAGGTGCGTTCTTCGTGGTTGAGGTTGAGCGTTTCAGGCAGCCTTTCAGTACACGACAAAAATGGAGCGGCGACGGCTCGTCGCCATGTTTCAAATATCCCATCAATTTAAATTTTATGAAATTCAATCGTTGGAGACGAGCCGTCGCCGTTCCATGTAGTGCTATTTGTACTGAAAGGCAGCCTGAAAATCAGTTTCACGCGACTACAAAATCAGCTAAAATAAACACCCAATAACTCCCTTAAAAATCACAGAGGAAAACATCATGGCAGAACAAAACATCTGGCAACAAAAATGGGTGGTCGGCAACTGGAAAATGAACGGACAACTCCAAGAAAACAACGCACTCGTTCACAAACTACGCAGTTTTCCCAGCGTAGAAAACGTCTGCATTGGCATCACACCGCCCACCGTGTATCTGTTGCAAGTACACAACGCCGTCCAAATCGTACTCAACAACAAAATCTTTACCTGCGCCCAAGACGTCAGCCGTTTCCCCGAAAAAGGCGCGTACACAGGCGAAGTCTCTGCCGAAATGATGCGCGATGTTGGTGTGGACATCGTCCTGATTGGACACTCCGAACGCAGCCTCTACTTCAACGAAAAAAACGACGTACAACGCCAAAAAATTGAAAACGTCCTCAAAGTGGGCTTAATCCCCCTATTATGCGTCGGTGAAAGCCTAAAAGAGCGCGAAGACGGACGCGAAAAAGAAGCCGTTGCCTACCAACTCTCCGTATTCAAAGGCTTGAAAACCAAAAACTTTGCCATTGCCTATGAACCAGTATGGGCAATCGGCACAGGCAAAGTGGCAACCAAAGAACAAATTGCCGATATGCACGCATTTATTTATAACGAAGTCTTGTCATTATGTGGTAATGATGCTAATATCCGCGTTCTTTACGGCGGTAGCGTGAACGACAAGAACGCTGCCGAAATTTTTAGCGTGCCACATGTAGATGGCGCATTGGTGGGCGGTGCATCGCTCAAATACGAAAGCTTTACCGCCATTATTAACGCCGCTCAAGTAGCAGAATAAACACATTATGGAAGCCTTTAAAACCGTCATTTGGATTATCAACATATTTTCATCTTTAGCCATTATTGCATTGGTTCTGATGCAGCATGGTAAAGGTGCGGATGCGGGTGCCAGCTTTGGTGGCGGTTCAGGTAGCGCACAAGGTGTATTTGGTTCAGGTGGTAATGCTAATTTCTTAACACGCATGACAGGGATTGCAGCAGCCATTTTCTTTGCATCATGCTTGGCATTGGGCTATGTCCATACCAAAAGCGGCAAAGTAGGTGGTTTGGATTTTAGCGATGTACAACAAACCAGCAATGCCAATACACCCAGCCTCATTCAAGAATCTGCTAGCCAAGTTGCAACCATTTCTGCTTCAACGCCTGTTGCTGCTAGCAGTGAAAGCAATGTTAGTGGTATGGCAGCCGCTGCCGCAACAGGTGCAGCCGCAGCAACCGCTAAAGCGGCTTTAGATAAAGCCAGCGATAAAAAATCTACTGAATCCGATCAAGCAAAATCGGATAAAAACAGTAAAACCAGCACTAAAAAAGCAACAACGAAAAAAACAGATAAGCCAGTCAAAAAATCAGACAGCAAATCTAAAAATTAAGTTTTAGCCGACATGGTGAAATTGGTAGACACGCCATCTTGAGGGGGTGGTGAGCCTAGCTCGTGCGAGTTCAAGTCTCGCTGTCGGCACCAAATTAAAAAAACCGTCTTCTTTTAGGCGGTTTTTTTACGTCTATTTACGTCTATATAAGTCTATTAATTTATTGATTTTAAATTATTTTATTTGAAGTTCATTCTTATTTATCTGATTTTATCGTCTTTAACCGTCTATTATCGTCTCATTGAATCAACAATAAAATGGGGGTATATTTGGGGGTATCTGAAAATACCCCCTAAAAAAATACCCCCACTATGTTAAATGACCGACAAATCAAAAATGCCAAACCTAAAGAAAAAGCCTATAAATTACCTGATAATGGCGGCTTGTTCTTATTGGTTACACCAGCAGGCGGAAAATTATTCCGCCTGAAATATCGTATAGATGGAAAAGAAAAATTACTCTCTATTGGCAAATATCCTGAAATCTCATTACAAGAAGCACGACAAATAGCCGAACAAGCAAAGAGCATGAGAGCTAATGGGCTAGACCCAGCCACAGAAAAGCAAAAAAAGAAAGCCGAGCGTAAAGCAGCCTTATTGAATACCTTTGAGCATCTAACGCAACAATGGCATCATGAAAACTTGCATAGATGGAAACCAAACCATGCCGAGCGGATTTTATCTGATATGCAAAAAGATGTTTTCCCCTACATTGGCGATATACCGCTAAATGATGTGAGTGTTGCTAATGTAAAAGCGGTTATTCAGCGTGTACAAGAACGTGGGGCATCGGTTACGGCGGAAAAGATTAGGCAATGGATAGGCGCGGTGTTTAATTATGCTGCGATGCTTGAATTAACTGACCGTAATCCAGCTATGCCATTACGCGGTTTTTTAGAAAAAAATGAAACGCAACATATGCCAGCATTACCGCGCGAAGAATTGACTGAATTTTATCGCCGTTTGTTAATGGTAGAGATTGAAGAAAAAAATAGAATTGCCATTCTTTTAACGATGCTGGTGTTTCTTCGTAGTACGGAATTACGCGGCGGAATGTGGCAAGAAATTGATTTTCAGGCTGCCTGTTGGAATGTACCAGCCGAAAGAATGAAAATGAAATTAGCCCATGCCGTACCGCTTTCAGATTGGGCAATCGTGCTATTGAAACAGTTACATGACTTAACAGGGAATACTGATTATTTATTCCCTAGTCGGATTAAATCAGGTGCGTTTATCAGTACAGGAACGCTGATAAATATCATCAATAACATGGGCTATAAGGGCATAGCAACGCCGCATGGATTCCGTAGCCTTGCCAGTAGCATTCTAAACGAGCAGGGCTACAATCCCGATGCCATAGAGCGACAATTAGCCCATGTAGAAAATAACCGCATTAGGGCTGCTTATAATCGCGCTGAATATTGGAACGAGCGTATAGAGATGATGCAATGGTATAGCGACTATTTGCGCCGCCATTATGATGCAGCCCTAGCCAGCATTCAGATTGCCTGAAATAGGATTGATTCATCATTAAGCTGGTGTGGCGCGGAATGGAGCGCGTGAGACATGGGGCAAGAAGTGATATAACAGGCAGGATATGGAATAGTCTGTTCACACCTGAAGCCTTTTTTATATGGGAAAATGGGATTTAGGATAATTTAAATGAATTAATATTTATAAATCATATGTTTAGATTAGAAAATCAATTCCCAAAGGTGGTGGGATTTAGGTGGGAACGAGTGGGATTTTGTGGGAATGATGGGAACTGCCTGTATAGATTGATTTTTATACTGCCTGTTATCCATCTGTTATCCATTTGAATAAAAAAATATTGGCTAATTATTGAAATGCAAATAAGAAAAAAATAGTAGGGGGTGGGGGAAAGCTGAAAAACAAATTATTTCTAGACCACCCGACTCCCCACGAACGAAAAAAAAGTCCAAAAATTTCATTAAAGTTGATTCAAGAGTGTTGATTTTGTTGATAGAAACGGAATTATTTAATAATGTATTAATGGTTAATTTGGGATAATGAACCAGTAAAAAATCAAGCAGCCTGAAAAATGGCGCGTGGGCTTGCCCCATTCCCTGCCAGCCATGAATTTTAAAGTTGCATAACTGCAACATCAGGGAAAAACTTATTTTTACAATTAATTGAAAATAAAGTAAATTTTAGAATACTGTAGTATTACCATTTCTCATATTTTCTTATTCTAAATCATGGAGATAGATGTATATAGACAGCATAAAATAGTTTTATTAAAATGCGCCTGAAATTCTAAACAATCAGGTTAATAAAATGCACAAAACGCAATTAATAGATGTATTTAGTGGGAAATCAACGATAGAATATTTTACAAATGAAGATAAAGAGATGATGGAACGCTACAAAATTGCATCACAACCTTTTTCAGACCCATTTGAACGTTTCATGCGTGAACGTGAAGCACATAAAGAGATGATGGAGCGATACAAAATTGTATCACAACCTGTACACAGCCTAGCTGAACATTTCATGCGTGAGCGTGAAGCACATGAAAAGACAATGGAACTTCTGCGGCAAATCGCAAGTAAGCCTTTACCTAGATTGCCTGACATTATGCAGTTACATGAACCAAGGGCAAGCAGTAAGCTGCTGGATGAACCAAGGGCAAGCAGTAAGCTGCTGGATGAACCAAGGGCAAGCAGTAAGCTGCTGCATGAACCAAGGGCAAGCAGTAAGCTGCTGCATGAACCAATGGTAAGCAGTAGGCTGCAATCTACAGAGATGGCGGCAACAATAGCAAACAGTAGGCGGCAATATAAAGCGGCTGAATTGCTGAATAAACAGATATTAGCTAAAGAAATCATTTCACCAACAATTCAACTGAAAATAGAAAAAGAGAAAAACGAACAACTAGAAAAGGAAAATGCACAATTAAAAAAAGAAAATGCACAATTAAAACAACAATTACATGAGTACCAATCACAGGAACAATTACTTGAACCACCCCATGAATACAAGAAAGACACGCTAGAACAACAAAATATCAGCCAATACATGAGCCAAATTGGTAAAAAAGGCAACGCCAACCGCGGCGCAATTAAGCGAAAAATCATTGCCCATTTTCAGCGTGAACACGCCGAAACCAATATTTCTAAAAATCAATTTGCGGATAAATATCATGCAACATACCATCGGACACGCGATACTGTCCGCAATATCTTAAAAGGCATTTAATACAATCCACTTATGACACCAGCAATACCGCCCATTTTTTGGGCGGTATTTTGTTTTTTAAAATCAATTTAATAAGGGGGTATCAACGCGGCAATGATGCCCTGTATTGGCGCGTAATGCCCCATGTATAAACGCGGCGAATGTTCCTATTCTATACACATCTTTATTTTTATCATGCTGTCTATTCGCAATCATTGAAACAGGAAAATAAGTCCATGAATACCGAAAATATTATTGTATTGCGCCTGCCTGAAGTGAAACAGAAAACAGGTTTGAGTCGTTCCAGCATTTACGCTAAATCCAATCCTAAAAGCAAACTTTACGATGAGACGTTCCCTAAACCAATTAAATTGGGCGTAAATACAAGCGGTTGGATAGAGCGAGAAATCAATGACTGGATTTACCAGCGCATACAGTTGAGCCGCCAACCCCAAACCACACAGAAAGAGCCATCATGAACCATACCAGCAAAACACCCCCGGTTGTGATTGTGCAACGCTACATCAACGCGCTAGGCGTGAAATCATTTTATTCCACCATGTTTTATCGTGAAGATTTGGATTCATTGATAGAAAAACAAACAAATTGGCGTGAATTTGCCGCGTGTATGCCATTAACCAGCGAGCCATCAGAACAAAACGCGCTAGGCAAAAGCATCGCGATTGCCGCCAAACACAAAGCCCTTGTATTTCAATTATCACAAGAACAAGCCCATGAGAGCCAAGCCGCGCAATTACGCGCCTTGTGCCAGCTATACGATATGTTATTGATGCGCCGTATTCCATCGGGTGCTGCTTTATTGCGTTGGCGTGAAATGATGATGAAAAGCGGTGTATTGCCATACGGACAACCCTATACGCAGCATTCCACTTATCACGGTGTCATTCATGCCCTTGTACCATCATTACGCGGTATTGCAAAACGGGTTATGTAAAGAGAAATTAACAAAAAGCCCTACCCTACCCCACCAATCAACAGTGCATCAACTGCCCTATTGTTGATTTCCCCCCTGTTTTGATAGGGTAGGGGAGTGAAAATCAAGGTTTTTGTAAAGTAAATTTTAAGAAATGTTAATTTAGAAAGTGGCGTAAAGACGCGGCAACCCTTTTTAGATTGCCTGAAACAGTTGCACATAAAACCGCCTATTTTGCGTTTTAAACGCCTTTGGGGTGTTATGAATTTAAAGATGCCTAACCATCACGCAATCACGCTTAAAACGCAAAATAACCGCCCTGCAAGCGGTTATTGAGTGAATTTTAGAAATGCAGCGTTTCAAATATTCCACACAAGGCTATAAGCGGCTACTTTTTACACAATACACAAAACAACAATGAAATTTTAATTAGTTTAATTTAATAGAAATTAAATTTTAATTGATTTCAATTTAAAAGCATTAAATATTAATTAACCCCCATTCAGACCGCCTGAAACAGACACAATTTGATTTCAGGCTGCCTGAAAAATATTGACACCCAACACGGCAAACAGGCAAAATATCCCTGTTACTTTCAATCAAGTAACCAGCCGTGAGAAGCTGAACAAACTGGCAAGCCGCCATTTCACAGAGAGCCTTTGCGCCCCTGAAGTGGTTTTTTCATGCTTGCAGCCCCTTTGTACTACCTTTTCAATGGTAAGCAGGGGGCAAGGTGCGACTTGTTCGCGCTGGTTTCAGTTTGCCAGTTTCTCACCCCTTGCCCTTTGTTTGCCACCCTTAACCGTGAGAAGTGATGGGTTGGCGTTAAACCAAACTGAAAAGGTAAAAACCATGTCTAAATCTATCCCAAATTGCGCCCAAAATCCGCGCAAATCATCAATTCATATTCCCAACCCTGTAAGCGGTTTTGCATCATGGACGGCTGGCACATTGCCCGATATTGACGGCATTTTGCAGCAAATCCCATGCAGTCATATTCATGCCAAACGTGCGATTCATACGCAATTCATGGCTGATTTGACCGCCTTTGAACAGCAAACCAACGCTAATTTTGCGCTGGTGTTGGCAACCATCAAAGCACAAATTGCCACCGATAAGCACAACGGCATTTGCCCCGATGCAGCCGCATTAAGCGCATGGCGCAAGGTGTTTGCCCATGATGCCGCGCAAGTGGTTTCTATGTTCAATCATATTGATTCACAAGCCGAAATTGTTGCAGCATTGGCAATTTATCGCGCCATTATCCGACACACCAGCCACAGCAAACCACGCTTAAAGCTGGCTAAAAAACCGCATGTGATGTTGCCCTTGTCATTGCAATTAATCCGCCGTTTTCCCACGCTAGAGAAAGCAAGCGTTTATTTGTCCCACCGCGTGAAATCGCGCCATCGCGAACGTTTTGCCATTCAACAGACCGCGCCTGATTCATGGGCGGTATGTCGTGTCATGAAAGGGGGCTTGTGATGAGCGGTGAAAAGCGTTTATTTGACCCATTCGGCGATTTATTACTGAATGCAGAAATTGTGGCGCGTGTACTCAATTACACCGCTACGCTAGAAGAATGCAATGACATTTCATGGCGTATTGAACAACTTTGTGAAAACTTGTTTTATATGTTGCATTGTTTTGGGGGTGTCATTAATGCCCTTGATATAGAAGAAATTCAAAATTTGAATTTACCGTTTGATTTACTGGATTTACAACGCGGCTACGGTGCATTGATGCAAATGTCAGGCGGTTTAATGTTATCTAGTCATCGTATTCAGGCTGCCTGTTACCATGCCAACAAGCGATTAGCACAAGCCTAACCCAATTATCCACACAATCCTAATTACCCTAATTAATTAAAATTAATTTTGCTTTGTTGCTTTGCAGCATGGCGGATTTTTTGCAGCCTTTTTAAATATATAACTAATTGATTTAAATTAATTATGTATGTTAAGGCTGCCTAAATAAGGAATAAACACCATGAATAACCACCAATACAACACCTTTATCAATTCCAGCGTGTCCATGATGGAAACGATGTCTAGCCAAGCAGCCCAACAAGGCGGTATCAGCGACATGGGAGCGGCTGCATTTGCGGCGATTTCTACCAATGTCATGCAAGCGGAAACGGTACAAACCACGCAAGCATTAATCCATTTAGAAAGCCGCCTTGCAGACATCACAAGCAGCTACAACCACACCAGCCATTTACTAGGCGATAAATAATCGGGAGCGCAAAAACATGACAACCCAATATGCCGATTTAACGATGATGAAGCCGCATTCATTTTGCATTACCAGTCAATATGATTTAAAGAGCTACGCCGATGCGTTGGCAAGCATTCGGGCTAAACATACGATTGCGCCAGCCAGTCAGCTTGATTTTGGCATGGTACGCCACCACGCGCCGCCGCCGTCTAAATGGCTGGTATTTCAAGTGCAAGACGGGCTGGAATGCCAATATTCAGCCATTCACACGACACCCCACCGCGTATTTCAACAACTGGAACGCGCGATAGGCTATTTAAATTTTTTAAGCCATTATGAGCCGTTTAGCGGTTCGCGTATTGGTTTACGCAAAATTGGCAAACAATGGCTGGTGTTTCGTGTGCATGAACAACAGCAAAGCGATAAGCCGTTAAATCCTTAAATTTAAATTTGAAAATAAAGGTTTTTAAAATGGACATTGTATTTTTAGTAACCACCATTGCATTGATGAATATTTTGCTTTTCATGATTGGCTGGAAAATAGGCAGCCTAAAGCAAGCAGACAATCAAAGCAAGGCAATAGATGCCACAGGCTTTTTCACACTCAATAACCAAGTTTACCGCGCCATTAAGCTAGGCATTGACCCGAAAGCACGTCCAGCCGTTGAAACGCTGCCCGAAATTGTGGAGCTACCAACCGCCCCCGAAACCGCGCTTGATGACGATGACGAAACGGACATGATTTTAATCAGTGAACCGCCACCAGCTAAAAAACCCATTCGCCGCCGCCGTGTGGTTCACAACTAAAGAAAGGTTAATGAAATGAATGTATTGAATATGATTTTGCTTGCCCTAGCGTGTGGCTTGTCGTTTGGTTTGGCATTTGTGCTGGTGTGGCGTGTGAATGAATGGCTTGCCCATCAATCACGCCGCGCCAAATACCACCGATACCAAAGCGCAAGACGACAGCCACGCTATCCCCAACTTATCAAGCGGCTGTTACCTGAAAGGGGCAAATCATGATGATGCTATTCACAGGAAGCGCGATAGGGGCGGTTTTAGGCTATGCAGTAGGCAAACACGCCGCCGCCAATCGCTACCGCGCCCAAATCGCTGATTATGCCCAAGCCTTGAATGATGCCGAATGTGAGCTTGCCGCCGCCGAAAAGCAGCTAAACGCGCAAGAACGAATCTACCAGCGTTTTGAACAGCGTTTAATCAAGCGATTTGATGTTGATGATGAAGTCATTGAAATTCATACACCAGCCATAACCACGCTGCCACCAGCAAAGCCATTTAGAGCGGTAAAAGATGGCGTGTTGATGTATGAAGCACGGTAAACGGTTTCAGGCTGCCTGAAATGGCATTAACCCTATTCAGGCTGCCTGAATATCCGCGCCAGCCCTGAAACTGGTAGAAAGATGATAGAAAAACGGTAGAAATACCAAAACCATAACCAAAAAGGAATGACACCATGAAACACGAAACCTTACTAAAAACCCCATTAATTGACCCTGAAACCATTGAACCCTACACCAGCAAGCCACGATTTGAAACCAGCAATAAAGGCGTGTTTTATGTCAAAGTCAAAGTAAGCGACAATGACATTAAAGAAGAGCCAATATTGTTATCAGACCCTATGGACATTATCGGACGGGGCATTGATGAGAGCGGCGCATATTTTACGATTATCAGCTACACCGACCGCCAAACACGCCAACGCAAAAATGTAGCCATTTCAAACGCTGAAATTGGCACGCCGTCATGTTGGCAAAAATTACAGGGTTTGGGCATCACGATTTATTCAGGCAAACAAAAGCGCGAATGGCTTGCAGACTATTTGCAGACCAAGAAAACCAATACTTATTTTGATGTCGTTAATAGTTCAGGTTGGCACAAGGGCGCGTATGTGCTACCCAATGGCGAAATCATCAGCCCAAACACCAGCGAACCGCCACGCATTATTTACAATGGCGACAAATCGCAAGCTAACGCCTATAAACCATCAGGCAGCCTGAAAGAGTGGCAGGAAAGCATCGCCAAATATGCAAGCGGTAATAGCCGCCTATGCTTGGCATTAGGCACGGCATTTGCAGCCCCCTTTATTTCACGCTTGAAACTAGAAAGCGGCGGTTTCCACTTGCAAGGCAAAAGTAGGGGCGGCAAATCCACCGCCGCGCGTGTTGCCCTTTCGGTGTGGAGTAACCATCAGGAAAGTTTTGTAACATGGCAGGGTACAGGGCTAGGGTTTAACAACTTGGCAACCGCCCGAAATGATGGCTTGCTGGTGTTAGATGAAATCAGCCAAGCCGCCCCCAAAGTGGTATCTAGCACGGTTTACAGCGTGATGAATGGAATCAATAAGGCACAAGGCGCGAAAGATGGCGGCAACCGTGCTATTAGCCGATGGCGTGTTTTTGTATTAAGCACGGGCGAATTAACCCCCGAAACGATGCTGCACAACAAGGCAGAATGGAATGCAGGGCAAGCCGTGCGATTACCAACGATTGCCGCCGATGCTGGAAAAGGTTTAGGTGTGTATGATACCTTGCATGATTTCAATAGCGGGGCTGAATTGTCCGAATATCTCAATTATGCCACCGCCGAATATTGCGGCACGGCTGGACGTGAATTTATTAAGCTGATTAATGACCAAGCCAACGCCACCATACGCGGCTATGTAGCTGATTTCATGGCGATGCTGCCTGATTTAACCAATAGTCGCAATGGGCAAGCACGAACGGTTGCGTTAAGGTTTGCATTAGCGGCGGCGGCTTTGGAATTTGCCGCGCCCATTACAGGGCTTGCGGCTGGTGTGGGAATGGCTGGTATTAAACAATGTTTTGATGACTGGTTAGAAAGCAACGGTACAGGCAACCGTGAAGACATGAAAATCCTACACAATTTCATTGATTTCATGGATAAATACGCCCATTCAGACCGATTTTCTAGGCTGGATAGTCAATTTACCAATCATAACCATGCAGGGTTTATTGATGACACGATGCAGCCTATTGAATATTTCATCATTCCAGCCGTATTTCAGGCAGAAATTGTGCAAGCGTTTGGATTGTCTCAAGTGTTGGAAGTATTGAGCGAAAAAGGCTGTTTTATCAAAGGAAACAGGGGCAAGGGGCAAACACAAAAGACCTACAAAGGGTTAAAGAAAGACTATTACCGATGCCGCGATTATCAAGCAGATGATGGAGAATGATTTTTCAGGCAGCCCAAATAGGAAACACCAGCGAATCAGCCGCGCTGGTGTTTTTTTGCTTGATATGTTTACAGCATCAATACATACTCAAAAATGCCTTTAAATTTTCAGGAAACGTAATCATGACACCAGCTAAAAGAACCATAGGCAGACCGCGCATTATGACAGATGGGCTATGGCAAATCTTTTTCTCGAGGCTTGCCAATGGGGAGAGCTTGCGCCAAATTTGCCGCGATGAAATGATGCCATGCCGTGAAACCGTTTATTCATTGTTAAGAGAAAACCCCCAATTTTTAGACCAGTACAGACAGGCTAGGGAATTACAACTGCATTATTTCACAGATAGAATATTAGAGATTGCAGACAATGTAGAGCCAAATATACAGGCAATTCAAAAAGCGCGTTTACAGATTAATGCCTTAAAATGGGTTGCAGCAAGACAAAGCCGTCAAGAGTATGGGGTACAGACAGGGGAGAATGCTATAAAAGAGCTTACAGACGATGAATTAAGAGACCAGCTATTCAAAATCTTTCAGCCATGACCAGCGAATCAAGAACAGGCAGCCTGAAATCACTTTTGGGCTGCTTTTTTGCCACTATCAAACCACGAGAACAGACATAAATCATTGATTTAAATTAGAGAACAGCCAAAAAATGCCTAGAGAACAGAAACCTGTTTTAATTCTGTTCTCATGTTTGTTATATAAATCAATAGTTTAACCCCTAGAGAACAGGAGAACAGCGAGAACAGCGTTTTTTTCAACTTATATAGCATTTTTTTTTTCAGGCTGCCTGTATCATGAAAATGGGGTAAAATATGGTGTCGTTACACAGCAACAAAAAAGGGTAGCGTAACAAAAATTAGGTACAAAATTAGGTACATTTTGCTATTTCGCTTGATTGGGTTCTATATAAAACAATTACTTATGTTAAGAGTTTGAAAGACCCCGCCTCCACCAAATTAGCAAAATCCCTAAAATCTAGCTTGATTTTAGGGATTTTTTTATTTTAATTTAATGAATTATAATAAAAATATTAAAGTATATTAGGGCTAATAATAGGAAAATAGACGTATACCTCTATTTGTAGTAACCTATACGCAACAATAACATCAGGAGCGTAAACCATGCACACCATGACCAGTAGGCAATTTAATCAACATGTTGGACAAGCACAACGCGCCGCACAAACCGCGCCCGTGTTTATTACCAATCGTGGCAAAACCGCTTATGTATTGTTAAGTAAAGCAGAATATGACCGTTTAACGCAATCGCAATCTAATTTAGCCGAATTATTAGCTTGTGATGATGACGCAGATTTGATAATAGAACGCGAAAACATTCAATTGCGTGAAGTGGAGTTTTAATATGTTTTTACTTGATACCAATGTGGTTTCAGAAATTCGTAAAATTCAACAAGGTAAAGCAGACGTACATTTGGCTGAATGGGTGAAACAAACGCCTGTTCATCAAATGTATATCAGTTCCATCACATTGTTAGAATTAGAAAAAGGTTTGATGCGTGTAGAACGCAAAGATGAAAAACAAGGTATGATTTTACGCACTTGGCTGGAACAGCAAGTAAAACCAACTTTTCAAGGACGTATTTTGCCATTTGATGAACATACTGCGCCGATTTGTGCCGCCATGCACACGCCAGACCCTAAACCCATCACCGATAGCTTGATTGCTGCCATTGCCAAACAACACGGTTTAACAGTGGTAACGCGCAATGTGAAAGATTTTGCCGAGACAGGCGCAAAGGTATTTAATCCATTTCAGGCTGCCTGAAAATTTAAAAAAACAATATCCAATCATGAATTCAACAACCTATCTCCAATGGGCAACCGATGCCCTACACATTGAATCTGCCGCCATCAACGAAATCGCCACCCATTTAGACCACGCTTTCACGCAAGCCATTGATGTGATTTTAAATAGCACGGGGCGCGTGATTGTGATGGGCATGGGCAAATCAGGACACATCGGACGCAAAATCGCTGCCACTTTGGCATCTACTGGCACACCTGCATTTTTCGTTCATCCAGCCGAAGCGGCACACGGCGATTTGGGTATGGTGGTGGATGGTGATGTGGTGGTGGCATTGTCTAATTCAGGCGAAAGCGATGAAATTCTCGCCATCATTCCTGCGTTGAAACGCCGTCATATTCATCTCATCTGCATCACGTCTAAGCCGCAATCCAGTATGGCAAAACACGCCGACATCCATATTCAAGCAACGGTATCGCAAGAAGCCTGTCCGCTTGGACTCGCGCCGACTTCCAGTACCACGGCGGTGTTGGCATTGGGCGATGCGTTGGCGATTGTGTTGTTGAAGGCGCGGCGATTTACATCGGAAGATTTCGCATTGAGCCACCCCGCAGGCAGTTTGGGCAGACGGCTATTATTGACGGTGGGCGATGTGATGCATACGGGCGATGATTTGCCAGCCGTCCCCGAATTGACCCCACTCAAACACGCCGTGATTACCATGAGCGAAAAAGGTTTGGGCATGCTTGCCGTGATTGATGCGTCAGGCAGCCTGAAAGGGATTTTGACCGATGGCGATTTGCGCCGATTGTTTCAAACCCATGACCATTTCGCCCATTTAACCGTCAATGATGTCATGAAAACCCACCCCACCACCATTACCGCCGACAAACTCGCCAGCGAAGCCGTTAAATTAATGCAAGAAAAACGCATTGGCGGCTTATTGGTGTGTAAAAACAACAAATTAATTGGCGCATTAAACATGCACGATTTACTGAAAGCGCGTGTGGTGTAGCGGTCGTCAAGCAGAAATTTTATTGTGTGAACTCATATTGTTAGCCAGCATCGCGCTGCTGATGAATGTAAATTCTGCTAAAATATGCCTTGTTTAAAATTTTGATAATTTCAGGCTGCCTGAATATGTTTCCACAACTTCCCCCCGACCTTGTTCAACGTGCAAGGAAAATTAAATTATTGATTTTAGATGTTGATGGCGTTTTGACGACTGGACAATTATTCATTTCCAGCGCGGGCGAAATCATCAAACCATTCCACACATTAGACGGACATGGCATCAAAATGTTGCAACAAACAGGTGTTCAAACCGCCATCATTACCGCACGAAACGACCCAGCCGTTGCCGCACGCGCCGAACAACTCGGCATTACCTACTACTTCAAAGGCGTTCACAACAAAAAAATTGCCTATGAACAATTACGCGAACAAGCTCAAGTCTCTGAATTAGAATGTGCTTTTGTGGGTGATGATGTGATTGATTTACCCGTATTAGTTCGTTGCGGTTTACCGATTGCCGTGCAAAATGCCCACGATTTTGTGAAACAACATTGTGTTTACATTACCGAAAAATTTGGTGGTATGGGCGCAATCCGTGAAGTCACGGATTTAATTATGTTTACCCAAAATACATTACAGTTGGCATTGGAAGAATACACGAAATGAAATTTCGCAATTTGGTCTTTCCACTTTCATTGGCACTGATTTTAGGTGGATTATCAGCATGGTTAGAGCGCGTCAGCACGATTGAAATTGAAGACGTGAAATTAGACCCCACTTTGCCACAATACACCATGCAAAATCTGTCCGCCAGCCGCTTTGACGTTTCAGGCAGCCTGAAAGAACATTTGGTGGCAGACAAAGGTTGGCAATTACCCGACCAAAAAAACGTCTTTTTACAAGATGCTGATTTACAAACTTATTTAAATGGCGCACCGCAATACACCGTAACAGGCTTATCCGCGCGTTACCATTTAGATGAAAAAAAAGTTTATTTTGAACAAGATGTGAAATTAAGCAAAGTCGCAGACGCACAACGTCCTGCCGCCACCGTAGAAACCAGCCAACTCGTCGTGGACACCGTTGCCCAAACCGCACAAACCACACAACCTGTCCAATTCACCTACGGACAATCCAAAGGCAGTGCCAACGGCGCATTCTACGACCACCCATCAGGCAAACTGGATTTGCCCAGCAAAGTGAAAGCCATCATTTATGATATTAAAACAAAAAATTAATTTAATCGCGACCGCATTACTCATTTCAGGCAGCCTGAACGCTTACGCATTAGAAAGCGACCGCAATCAACCCATCGCCATTGAAGCCGATGCAGGTTCGCTAGACCAAAAAAATCAAGTAACCGTATTCACAGGCAATGTCGTTATCAAACAAGGCAGCCTGAATTTTCGTGCCAACGCCGTACGCGTTGCCCAAGACAAACAAGGCAACCAACACATCCAAGCCGAAGGCAACCCCGTCCATTTCGGACAACAACTTGAAGACAAAGGCTATGTAGAAGGTTCAGGCAACCAAGTGGAATACGAATCCAGCACAGGACTCGTCCGCTTAACAGGCAATGCGATGGTCAAACGCGGCGGCGACGTGGCGCGTGGCGCAGCCATTACCTATAACATGCGTACCGAAGTGTACACCGTATTGGGCAGCAAAATGGCAGGCACCAGCAGCAGCACGAAAAACGGACGCGTGAGCGTCATCATCCAGCCCAATACCGTGAATAAAAACAATAATAAACCCAGCACCAGCAAGAAAAAATAAATTCAGCCCGTTTTAGCAAGACACAATATGACCCAATCCCATTTACACGTCAAAGGTTTACAAAAAACCTTTAAAAAACGCCAAGTTGTTAAAAATTTCTCATTAGACATTTACAGCGGCGAAGTCATCGGTTTGCTCGGGCCCAACGGTGCGGGTAAAACCACCAGTTTTTACATGATTGTGGGCTTAATTGCTGCCGATAACGGCACAATTACATTAGATGGCAACGAATTACGCCACCGTCCCATTCACGAACGCGCGCGCGCTGGCATTGGCTATTTACCCCAAGAAGCGTCCATTTTTCGCAAAATGACGGTGGAAGACAACATCCGCTCCATTTTAGAAATACGCTTAAACAACCGCGCCGAAATTGAACAACAACTGAATAAATTGTTAGACGATTTAAACATTGGACGTTTACGCCACAGCCCCGCACCTGCCCTATCGGGTGGCGAACGCCGCCGCGTTGAAATTGCGCGAGTGTTGGCGATGCAGCCACGATTTATTTTGCTGGATGAACCCTTTGCAGGTGTCGATCCGATTGCCGTGATTGACATTCAAAAAATCATTGAATTTTTGAAACAGCGCAACATCGGCGTACTCATTACCGACCACAATGTGCGCGAAACGCTGCGAATTTGCGACCGCGCCTACATTATCAGCGATGGCACTGTGTTGGCATCGGGCAAACCTGATGATTTGGTGAATGATGAGCAAGTCCGCAAAGTGTATTTGGGCGATAATTTTACCTATTAAATTTTGAAGGCGACCTGAAAACATTTTTAATACAAAAAACACAGTTCCACCGTCATTCCCGCGTAGGCGGGAATCCATGCTTTATTTAAGTAAATTATTGTTTAATAAAATTAATTGAAATAAATATTGGATTCCCGCCTACGCGGGAATGACGATGTCGTTCCTGACTGATTATTTGGCTCATTTTTGCGTTCCCTATTTAATTATTTGCATGATGACAAAGCGCAAGCCTTTAAATGATTACCCAATATATTTTCCCTTATTTTTAAAATAGATAGTCTATTCTATGAGTGCGAACCATCTTCATCTGAAGTTACGGCAAACACAGCAATTAAGCCAAAATCTGCAATATTCCCTGCGCGTACTACAAATGTCTGGGCAGGAAATTGAGCGAGAAGTGGAAGAATGGCTTGCCGACAACCCCCTACTAGAGCGCGTTGCTCACGACGACGCGCCGCTAGAGGCTGGGCAACTGTCGGCTGCGATTTCACAAACCCATCGCAATGTAGGCGGCGATGATGCGGAAAATGCTTGGGAAAACATCGCCAAAGAAGACAATCTTTACAGCTACTTACACGCGCAAGTGTGCGAACACCCATTGTCTGAAACAGAGGCAGCGCATGTTCATGTATTGATTGATTTTTTAGATGAACACGGTTATTTAACCGAAGATGTCAGCGAAATTTTGGAACACACACCGCTAGAATGGATGCTGTCAGAAGAAGATATTGAGCAAGCGATTGAAAATTTACAGAATTTTGACCCTGCTGGCATTGCCACGCCCAATTTGCAGCAATCATTATTGCATCAATTAGCACGTTTGCCTGCGGATACGGTGCGCCGTTGTGCGGCACAAATTGTACAATCGCATTTACATGAATTAAAACAAGGACATCAGCAAAATATTAATTTTCTTTCCAAAAAATTATCCGATTTTGACAGCGAGACCATTCAGGCTGCCTTGGAAATGATTTCAGGGTTAAATCCTTATCCTGCTTATGGTTTTGCAACGGATGACCCCGATTCCTATATCACGCCCGAAGTGTTAATCAAAGAAGGCAAAGACGGTTGGTATGCCGTCAGCAATGAAGCCATGTTTCCGCGTATGGCGATTAACACCGAGTTGGTCAATGCCTTGGGCGAAACCAAACAAGTTGACCACGTTTGGAAAGAAAAAGCGGTGGAAGCCAAGCAAAAATTGGATATTTTGAATTTGCGTAAATCCACCATTATGCGGATTGCCGAATACATTGTTGAAAAACAGCAAGATTTTTTTGATTTTGGCGAAATTGGATTGGTGCCGATGTTGCTGAAAGAGTGCGCTCAACAGTTGAATTTGGCGGAAAGCACCATTTCACGCGCGGTCAATCAGAAATATTTAAGCTGTCCGCGTGGTGTGTTTCCGATGCGCTATTTCTTCAGCCAAACGGCGGTAACGGGCGAAGACGATGAAGGCATTAGCCAAAATGTGATTAAAGCATTGATGGTGCAATTAATTGATTCTGAAGATAAAACAAAACCTTACAGCGATAATGATTTGATGAAAATTTTGCAACGTCAAGGCATTCACATTTCACGCCGCACAGTAGCGAAATATCGGGATTTGCTGAATATCGCGCCTGCCAGTGGGCGAAAAGTGGTTTAACCATTCAGGCTGCCTGAAAATTGCGGAACGCGGCGTCTTGCCGCCGCACCCACGCTTTAGGTGAATGGCGCGGATAGGTGCGTTCTTCGTAGGTACGGTTGGGCGGACGCTTGAATCCGATATGTTTCTAAAAATCAATTAAAGCCGATACTTAAAATTTTCCTGCTACTTAACTTAATTGGGAGTTTTCCATGACATTTCTGACCTCTCGCAAATTCGCTCAATTAACTGCCACGCTACTGGCAACCATGCTTGCCATGCCTGCGATGGCTGCACCGAATAATACCAATACAACAAGCAGCGCCAGACTTTCAGGGCAACTTCAAAACAGTTTTGCCACTGATTTAAAATTGGCGCAACAAGGCGATGCAACAGCGCAAAATAATGTGGGCGTCCGCTATTTGTTGGGC
Source organism: Simonsiella sp. (assembly GCA_041831015.1). Taxonomy (GTDB): domain Bacteria; phylum Pseudomonadota; class Gammaproteobacteria; order Burkholderiales; family Neisseriaceae; genus Simonsiella. The sequence goes on from JBHARQ010000261.1 coordinate 22,141, forward strand.
ATAGATGGGGCACAACAAGATATTGCCCAAGCTCAAATATGGCTGGAAAAAGCCACCA
>JBHARQ010000262.1:0-5064 GCA_041831015.1 Simonsiella sp.
AACCGTTTTTCTGCATATAGCTGATCCATTCATTACAACAGCCACAAGTCGGGCTTTTCCACACTTCCATAGAAAGCGTTTGTGCTTGAGCACAAGCGGTTATGCCTAAACTTAAAAGCATCAATGAGCGGGTGAGTTTGCGTAGTTTCATAAGATGTCCTTATTTTGATTGAGATTGAATGAGCATAATATTAAAGCTTAACCTAGGGTTAAGGTCAAGTCATTTTAAAAATTTCTAGAATTTGCAAAATTTTTCTAAAAGTGAACGCGGGTTGATATTGGATAATCAGGGGATTATGAGTAAAGCAAAGAGCGGGTAATTATCACGCAAAAAACCACTTAAGCCGTCTGAATAATTATTCAAACGGCTTTTTTTATTACTCAAATTTTTCAGGCTGGCTGAAAATTTATTTTGTAAAATTAAACCAAACTTTCCAATTTTTCAATCAAAGTTTTGGCGTGAGCTTTGGCATTGTTTTGTAATTGTGCCAAATGTTCATCGTTATGCACGCCTGCAATGTACAACGCGCTATAAAATGGATACATGCCTTGCCATTCAAAGCCTGAATACAAGGCAGAATGTTTCACAGGCTTAACCAAATCTTCAATTTTTGCCACGATTTCGCCATTATAAACGCTTTCGGGCGAGCCTGTGGTGGTAGAAACGAGTAATTTTTTACCGTGCAATTTGTCGCCGCCTTCAGTTTTGCAAAGGTTCCAAGCTGGCTAATGTGCTGACGCTACGAAGAACGCACCTGTCCGTGCCACCCACCAAAAAGCGTGGTGCGCGGCAAGACGCGCGTTCCCGTCAAAAATTCAGGCTGCCTGTCGGTTTGGAAAAAACTTTCAGGCAGCCTGAATTTTGATTTGATGATTTACGCGCCCAAAAACCAGAATTTCGCCAACCAGCACACCGCCACAATCCAAACCATTGGCGGTACATCTTTACTGCGTTTGCAAACTAATTTGATGATAGCGTAGCTGATAAAACCCATGGCAATACCATCTGCAATCGAATAGGTAAACGGCATAAATACAATCGTCATAAATGCAGGGGCGGCTTCGGTTACATCGCTCCAATCCACTTCGGTCGCCGAACGCAGCATTTGTACGCCAATGTACAATAAGGCTGGCGCAGTCGCAAACGCAGGCACGGCTTTTGCCAATGGCGAAAACCACAAACACGCCAACATCAACACGCCCACTGTAATCGCAGTCAAACCCGTACGACCACCTGCCGCTACGCCCGATGCGCTCTCAATATAAGGGGTGGTGGAAGAGGTTCCCAATGCCGCACCTGCCACAATCGCGGTGCTGTCCGCGAATAAAGCGCGTTTCAAACGGGGTAATTTGCCATCTTTGTCTAATAATCCAGCGCGATGGCTCACGCCCACCAATGTTCCCGTGCTGTCAAATAAATCCACCAAGAAGAAGACGAAAATCACGGCAATCATGCTGCCGTTAAACAAACCATTGAAATCCATCTGCATAAAAGTGGGGGCAACCGATGGAATGGCAGACACGATGCCATCAAATTGGGTTAAGCCCAATGCCGCCGCCAAACCTGTTACCACAAAAATGCTGATGATAATTGCACCGCGTACTCGGAAATAGTCCAATGCAATCGTTAAAAAGAAACCTAATAACGCCAGTAAGACAGGGTAATTCGGTACTTTGACGCCGTCTTTGATTTCATACAAATTGTTCATTTTTAATAATGTGGCTTCGCTGCCAATCACTAAACCTGAATTTTTCAATGCAATCAAAGCTAAAAACATGCCAATCCCCGCCGCAATCGCCATTTTTAAACTCATGGGCAAGGCATTGACCAGCATTTCTCGCAATTTAAAAAAGCTGAAAATGAAAAAAATCACGCCCGACATAAACACCGCCGCCAGCGCAATTTGCCAACTCACACCCATGCCTTGTACCACGCTAAACGTGAAATAGGCGTTCAAACCCATTCCAGGGGCGAGCGCAATCGGGTAATTGGCAAATGCGCCCATAATAAAACAGCCAATCGCTGCCGAAATACACGTTGCCACAAACACCGCGCCAAAATCCATGCCCGTAATGGACAAAATAGACGGATTGACAATGATGATGTAACACATGGTTAAAAACGTGGTAAAACCTGCCAGTAATTCGGTACGAACGGTGGTTTGGTTTTCGGATAATTTGAACACGCGTTCTAAAAAATTGTTTGGATGAGCCATATTAAAAAAATTAGGAAAACAAAGAAAAGGTTGAATTATAACATTCAGGCAGCCTGAACGTTGAATGATTTAATTTAAATCAATTTGTTCACATATTTTTCACTTTCAGGCAGCCTGAAAGCGCATAATATTGATATTGTTCAACTCGTTTCACATTTCAATTTTACTTGGAGCCAATATCATGAAAATGAGAGCCGCAGTAGTAAACCCCAATATTGAGGGATTTGTAGAAGTTGTTGAAAAAGACATTCGCCCATTGGCGCACAACGAAGCGTTGGTGGAAGTGGAATATTGTGGCGTGTGCCATACCGATTTGCACGTTGCCGCAGGCGATTACGGCAGCAAACCCGACCGCGTGTTGGGACACGAAGGCATTGGCATTGTCAAACAAATTGCCGATGGCGTAACCGCCTTGAAAGTAGGCGACCGCGTGAGCATTGCGTGGTTGTATAAAGCCTGTGGCGCGTGTGAATATTGCAATTCAGGGCGCGAAACCTTGTGCCGCAACGTCATCAATTCAGGCTACACCGCAGACGGCGGCATGGCAACCCATTGTATTGTCAATGCCGATTTTGCCGTGAAAGTACCAGACGGTTTAGACCCAGCGCAAGCGTCCAGCATTACTTGCGCGGGCGTAACCATGTACAAAGCCATTAAAGTGTCAGGTGTCCGCGCAGGACAATGGATTGCCATTTATGGCGCAGGCGGTTTGGGCAATTTGGGCGTGCAATACGCGAAAAAAGTGTTTGGCGCACATGTTATCGCGGTAGATGTGAATGACGACAAATTGGCATTGGCAAAAGAAGTGGGCGCGGATTTGGTTATCAACGCCAGCAAAGAAAATGCCGAACAAATCATTCAACAACAAACAGGTGGCGCACACACCGCAGTCGTTACGGCGGTGTCCAAAGAAGCGTTTACGGCTGCGGTGGGTTGCGTTCGTGCAGGCGGACGCGTGGTGGCGGTGGGCTTGCCACCTGAAACCATGGACGTGTCCATTCCGCGCATTGTGTTGGACGGCATTGAGATTGTCGGCTCGCTGGTGGGTACGCGCCAAGATTTGGCGGAGGCGTTCCAATTTGGCGCGGAAAGCTTGGTGGTGCCTGTGGTGCAACTGCGTTCTCTGGACGAAACCGCAGCGATTTTCCAAGAAATGCGCGAAGGCAAAATTCAAGGTCGCATGGTCATTGACATGAAAAAAGGCGGCACACAAAGCGGTTGTTGCGGTGCGTGTGGCGGTTGATTAATTTGAAAGATTCAGGCAGCCTGAAAGTGTGGAAACGCATTGTTCAGGCTGCCTGAAATTTTGTGCGCGGATATTTTGACGGGAACGCGCGTCTTGCCGCGCACCACGCTTTTAGGTGAGTGGCACGGAACGGTGCGTTCTCCGTAGTATAAATTTTCATGTCGCTGGACGCGTAGTCCTTTCAGGCTGCCTGAACCATATAGGCTATTTCATTGAATATCAAGATAATTTATTGACAATAGATTGCCAATGATATTGCGGTAATGATTTTTTTTACTGCACTGGTTACATATAACCAATAATCTGAATTAACCAAAACCTGTTTTGCCTGTTCTAATGGCGTGTCATCATTAAAATCACGCATATTTCGCAATTCAGGTTGCCGTTTTAGCAACATTTCTACAGCATAGACATTACCAAATTTGGCTGCGGTATGAAGTAACGTTTGCCCATCTGCTGTTTTGACTGTTAAATCAGGATTGACTGCTAACATCAAATCCAAACATGCTTGTGAATGTGTTTTAATAATAGCATGTAACGGTGTCATACCATGATAATCTAACGTATCAGGACGTGCCCCTTGCTGCAACATCAAATCAATCAATTCATAATCTGCCCATTCAGACGGGAATATCAGCGGATTTTGTTGTTTAAAATCGCGATTATTTAAACTTTCAGGTGCATATTTAACCAACAATAAAACCGCACGACGCATCTTAAAAATCATTTTACTGATGTCTTGTTGCTTACCCACATCGTGATAATTTTGTAATTGTCTAATCATTTTGAGTATTACCATTAGCGGATTACCACCCTCCACAGTGGGCGCAGGTTTAGCTAAAATCTTTTGATATTTAATAATCCAATCAATTGCTTTTTGTTCATTGAATGGTTCATCAAAAGTCAGTTTGAAAAAAGTTTGAATAATCGTGTCATTATCTTTGTCCACCTTAATACTTTGATTTTCAAAACCATAGTATGGTTGATACATTGTCTCCCAATGATTATCTTGTAATAATAATTCATCTACTGTATCTTCCAATGAATCAGGTAAATCCACTTTTATAAAACAGTCAAACACACCGCCTGCGAGCATATCACGATAATACGTTTCGTGATTGTTTGGTACTAATTTACGGTCAAACGTTTCCAATGCCAATAAATCCAAACCAACACGTCCACGCCAATCGCCATAACAACCTGTTTTAGAAACTTCCAATGCTTGACGATAAAATTGCTTGGCAGCCTTAAAATTATTGCGTGATAACGCATCTCGTGCTTGGTAATTCAATAATTGTGCTTGTGAAAATTGAGCGCAAGGGTGTTGTACTGCTTGTTCCAATAATTGTTTGACACGTTGTTCAGCATATTTATCATTACGCCGTTGGTCTGTATATAAATAGCGGTGTAGTCTTGCTGTTATTGTAAATAATTCATCATCAGGTGTTTGGCTTAATTGTTCGGCACGTTCAATTAATAAACGGCTGATTCTTTTGTGGTTTAAAAACAAACCACTATCTAGTAAACCTTTAATAACCACTAAATTGGTGCAATCCGCAATTACTTGTTCAGGCTGCCTGAAAATACCCAATGCTTTGGCAA
>JBHARQ010000263.1:0-11588 GCA_041831015.1 Simonsiella sp.
ATAAGGTTATCTGAATATAATTTTACGTTTTTTGACGAAAATCAAATTTCATGATGTTCTGAACATTATTTTTCTTTATAAAGGAATCTTTCCATGCTGCAATACACGATTATGCCCGAACCGCATCGCCATTTATGGCACATCACGTTGTCATTTGAACACGTTGCAGGCAGTCTGAATATTTTAAAATTGGCAAATTGGGTGGCTGGCAGTTATATGATTCGCGATTTTTCGCGCCATATGGTGCATATTTCTGCTCAACGAGATAATCAAATTATTGAAATTAAACAATTAAATAAAAATACTTGGCAGCTTCCCGAAGACGGCGGCAATTATCAAATTCATTACACCATGTATGCGAATGATTTATCTGTCCGCGCCAGTTTGCTGGATACCGAGCGTGGTTTTATTGATGGCGCGTGTCTGTTTTTGTACAAACCTGACCGTAAAGACGAGCCATGCCACGTCCAATTTTTCAGGCTGCCTGAACATTGGCACATTCAAACCACCATGCCGCGTTTGAGCGACACCAGCTTTCAAGCGCAAAATTACACGGAATTAACTGACCACCCATTTGAGATGGGCGCGATTATGGAAGTACTGCATTTTACCGCTTGCAATATTCCCCATCGTCTTGTTTTGAGTGGATTTTATCCCGACTTTGACCGCGAACGTTTGTTATCCGACTGCATCAAAATTTGCGAACATGAATTAAAAATGTTCCCTGCACCTGCGCCGTTTACCGAATATGCGTTTCTGTTGCATTTGGGCAACCGAATTTACGGTGGTTTGGAACACATCAGCAGCACTGCTTTACATGCCGACCGCCACGCCCTACCCCAACACGGCATGGGCGAACCATCGGCTGCCTACACCGAATTACTTGGTTTAATCGCGCACGAATATTTCCATGCATGGAATGTGAAATCCATCAAGCCCAGCAAATTTCAACCTTATGATTTGGATAATGAAATTTACACCGAGCAATTATGGGCATACGAAGGCATCACATCGTATTATGATGATTTAACTTTGGTGCGTAGCGGCGTGATTTCTGTCAATAATTATTTGAATTTATTAGCCAATAATTTAACGCGTGTTTATCGTAATGCAGGGCGCAAACAACAAACGTTGGCACAATCCAGTTTTGCCGCGTGGCATAAATACTACAAGCAAGATGAAAATTCACCCAATGCGATTACCAGCTATTATCAACACGGCGCGTTATTTGCCTTGTGTTTGGATTTGATTATCCGCGCCAATAGCACGCATAACCTTGATTTGATTATGCAAACGCTGTATCAATATTACGTCAGCACAGGCAAAGGCACGGAAGAAGGCGAATGGCAAAAACTCGCTATTCAAATTACCAATTTGAATTTACATGATTTTTTCACGCTAGGATTGCATTCCACACAAGATTTGCCAGTGGAAGCGTGTTTAGAAACGGTGGGTTTGGAATTACGCTGGCTGCCTGAAAATCGCACATCGGGTAACGGTGGCGTGGTTCAGCAATTCCCCGAAACCATCGTAGCAAAACCTGAACTCGGCTGCCGTTTTCAGCAAAATACAGATGGTGCGGTGATTTCCCATGTCTTTTCAAATGGTTCAGCAGAATTGGCGACTTTGAAACCGCAAGATAAAGTGATTGCCGTCAATGGTTTTGCTTGCACTGATTTTGCCGCGCAAGCGCAAACGGCGGTGGGTGATATTCACACATTGCACTTTTTCCGCCATGGCGTGCTGTTGCAAACGGATTTGACCGTGCAAGCAGCCGAAGCGAATACGGCGTATTTGCGCGTGGCGAATGTGGATTTATTGAATAAATGGTTGTTTAATCATTAGAATATGATTTTTCAGGCTGTCTTTCAAACATGCTCGTGTACTCGAAAAACAGCCTGAAAACCTTGTTTTCACACCCATTACCCCCATCCACCCAAAATTATCAACCCAAAACGGAAAACCCATTATGTCCGACAATATTCTATTAAATCTTAGGGGCTAATGACATTTCATTTTGCACTTGCTTTTGCACCAAAAATCGTCCACTTCTGCGTTAAAAATACTCATCAGGTGTACAACCTGATTCGCATTTTCTCCTTGAATTGGTCGTTTTTGCTGACAAAATCAAGGTACAAAACGAAATGTCATCAGCCCCTAACCACGAGCCAAATTTCCCAGCGATTGAAGTCGTGCACATCAAACCTGCTTTGCAAACCGCCATCGCACAAGCGCGTGAACACATCGCCCAAATCAAAGTATTTTTCGCACAATATGCGCGAATTTGCATTGTTTTTTTGCAAACAATACACACAATTTCAGGCTGCCTTTTTGAGTCTGCGACAAAATGACTTTCAGGCAGCCTGAAAATCACTTCCGCCCAATCTGCGAAGTAATCGTACCATCAGTAATTTTGTCATCGTCCATCAACAACATCGCTTTGGACAACACCACCGACAAACCATTATCCCCTTCAAACGGAATAAACAATTTACCCGTAACATCTTTTTTACTACGGTCTGGCACAATGCACAAATACTGGTCATTCGGCAACATCAAAATATTAGTACTGCCAATGTGAATTTTGTAAGTTCGCAATTTGCCTTTTACTACCAAGAAATTGCCGTCAATATGCGACACTTTGGCGATTTTTAAACGCGGTAACAACATTTCCAATACCGATTTACGCGTTTTTGCTACTTCGCTCAAATCGCCAAACGAATAACTTTGCCAATAATTGCGATGATTTGGCAAACCGCCATTGTCGGCCCAAGTCGGGACATTGCCCACGCTCGCCACGCCGACAAACAAATCCACATCACGCAACACTTCCGAGAAAATACGCGGTGGAATATCAATTAAATTAACCACATTTTCATTTCGCGTAAAACGCACTTGGTCGGTACTGATATATTGCCAAATACCTGAATCTACAAAATTTTCTTCTATCGCAGCCGTCCAAAAATGTGCCGTCAAATCGTATTCAGGCAAATCCAGCGACACATTCGCGTCATCGCGCCCATCATCGTAAGCACCACACAAACTACCCGACCAACCACGACCTCTTGCCAACGTCATATATTGGTGCTGTTTCAAAATATGCGCAGCAAAACGATTACTGTAAGTTCGCGTGTTGATTTCTGCGTCTGTCAGCAAATAAATTTCGCGGAATGCTTGTTTCATAGGTTGAATAATTTCATTTTTAATCAACAAATTCCGCCAATTAACCACGCTTTGTTGCGTGGCTAATGCGGGGTGGAACAAATTCACTTTCAGGCAGCCTGAAACATCAATCGGCTCGCCCAATTCATTCACCCACACGCCATTCAAACACAAAGCCGACACGCCCACCGTGTCGTTATCATCTTGATAAAATTGCCAAATCAATGGCAAAGTGAGCCACGACATCAAACCATGTTGCCAATAATATTGCTGTGCGTGCGCAATGGAAACACGTCTTTCAGAACGCAATAAACGGTCTAAACGGTCGCGTTGTGCGGTCAGCATGGTGTTGAGATTTTTCTGTGTGGCTTTGATTTCTTTGAGTTGGTCGGCAAATGCTTCTTTTACGAAAGCTGGCACGGTTTTTTGTGGCGAACCATCGGGTTTAAACCATTGCAAATCCGATTTGCCCACGCCCGTAATGGTCAATTTTGCGGTGTAATCATTGAACGCATATTCACGCGAACCTTGTTGCAAACCGAAATCATCAACCGCCATATCTTCCATTTCATCACGGCTGATTCCACGCTCGCTTGCCAATTCATCCAAATATTTGGCAATTAAATTTTGCACATTTTTGGCTTTGATTCGCAAACTTAAACGCGATAAATGCGCCACGCCATTTGCCCGATACAAAGCAAAAATACACGCATTGCCAAGCGATGCAAATGGAAACGGAAGAAAACTGATGCCAGAATAACTGCGTAAGGCTAATGCACTCAATTTTCCCAACATTTCATTATCATAAAAATGTGAACACGCCCACGCAAGACCTTTCATAAGAACTTCATTATTAGGCGAAAGAACTATTTGAACCGTTTTATTATCATAGGTTCTGCCATCAGATAGTATATGTTGCGTGGTAATTATGGTTTCTTTATTATGAAGTAGCCAATCAAACCACGCATAAATCATTGTTTTAAAATTATCTTCTCCTAAATCATCAAGCAAGATTTTGGTTTCATTTAAATATTTTTGGCTTGGTTTGCCACCTGTTACTTTTATCGCTAAATTGAAAATTTTAGCCCATTTTGTCGCCAGTTCAGATGACAAATTCGCCATCAACGTATTAGCATATTCTGCAAATGGGTCGGGGTTGGGAAATGCAGGTTTCAATTCGCTATCGCCTGTAATCTCTCTTATTTGATTGATTGTGTTTGATTTTTGTTTATCTTTGTACAGAAGATACCCTGATTCTTGAACACATTGGCATGAATAGCGTAAATATTCGCGTAAATTTTCTGATAGGGTGGCTTTGTGCTGTTCTTTAATTTGATTAAGCAAATATTTTATTGGATAATAGACTACATAATCATCATAGCCATTACGTTCAAACATGGCTTGTAAAATACGCAGAACATCGTCTTCCGTCATCGGTAATTTTTTACGCACCAATTGTTGTGCAATCAATACTTGTTTATCATAATAACCAGTATGAATATTACTGACATATTGATTTTTACCGCGAATATATTCAATACAAAAAATCAAAAAATTCACACGGTCAGCAGGACTTGCTTTATCGACTTCTTTTTTATAGGTTTCATCTTCATTGACTTTTGTGTTATATCCGTCTGCTTTAATCCGATTAAACCAGTCTTGATAAATATCGTATTGTTCGCGTCCAATCGTGTCATATAAAAAAGCCATGTTCAGCCTCCTACTAATGGGGTTAATTTAATAAAATTCACAATCAAATTATCGTGTAAATACACGGTATCTTCTAGCGTTTCCAGTTGGCGATTGTCGGCTAAAATGAAAAATCCATTTTGTTCAAAGGCTTGGAGCGCAATGGCGATTTGCTTGTCCGCGTCAATCGGCTTGAATGATTTGGGGGCGTTGAGTGCCATTTCGCGTTCGGTCGGGATAACCAAGCTGTGCGGATTAAACGCCAATTCTGCGCGTTGATTATATTGCGCCACTTCTTGTCGCACGCGTTCGCTAATCAGCTCTTTTGCGCTAATGCGATTGTTTTTGAATTTGAGAAATAACTCGTTGAGAATATTGCCATTTAATGTTTGGTCTTGAATGGTAATGGTGGTCATGATGTTCTCCAATATTGGAAATTTGAATTTTAACGTAAATTTTGGTTTTCAGGCTGCCTGAAAACCTTGTTTTCATCTCAATTACCCCCATTTACCCAAAATTATCAACCCAAAACGGAAAACCCATTATGTCCGACAATATTCTATTAAATCTTGACCACGAGCCAAATTTCCCAGCAATTGAAGTCGCGCACATCAAACCCGCTTTGCAAACCGCCATCGCCCAAGCGCGTGAACACATCGCCCAAATCAAACAGCAGCCTGAAACCACTTGGCGCAACACCGTAGAACGCTTAACCGATATTACCGAGCGTGTCGGCAGAATTTGGGGCGTGGTGGCGCATTTAAATTCGGTGGTGGACACGCCCGAATTACGCGCCATTTACAATGAATTAATGCCCGAAATTACCGTATTTTTCACGGAAATCGGGCAAGATATTGAACTTTACGCGCGTTTCAAAGCCATTCAGCAGTCGCCTGAATTTGCCAAATTGGACAAGGCGCAACAAACCAAATTGGCACACGATTTGCGCGGTTTCGTGTTGAGTGGCGCGGAATTGCCACCCGAACAACAAGCCGAGTTTGCCGAATTACAAACCGAGTCAGCGCAACTTTCCGCGCAATTTTCGCAAAATGTCTTGGACGCAACAGACGCATTTGCGCTGTATTTTGAAGATGTTAGCGAATTGAGTGGCTTGCCCGATGACGCATTAGCCATGTTTCAGGCTGCCGCGCAAGCCGAAGGCAAATCAGGCTACAAAGTCGGTTTGCAAATGCCACACTACATCGCCATCATGCAATATGCCGACAAACGCGAATTGCGCGAACAAATTTACCGCGCCTATGCCACACGCGCCAGCGAATTGGGCAAACCCGAATGGGACAACACGGCAAACATTACCCGTTGCCTAGAAATTGCTTTGGCAGAAGCCAAATTGTTGGGTTACCAAAATTATGCCGAATTGTCATTGGTTACCAAAATGGCGGACACACCCGCGCAAGTGTTGGATTTCTTACGCGATTTAGCCAAACGCGCCAAACCGTTTGCCGAACAAGATTTGGCAGAAGTCCGCAACTTTGCGCGTGAAAAATTGGGTTTAGACGACATTCAATCATGGGATTTGAGCTACGCCAGCGAAAAAATGCGCGAAGCCAAATATGCGTTCAGCGAAACCGAAGTGAAAAAATATTTCCCCGCCAACAAAGTGTTATCGGGTTTATTCGCCCAAATTCAGCGTTTGTATGGCGTGAATTTGATGGAAAAACACGTTCCCGTGTGGCACAAAGACGTGCGTTATTTTGAATTGGAAAAAGGCGGCGCGATTATCGGTGGTGTGTACATGGATTTGTACGCGCGTGAAGGCAAACGCGGTGGCGCGTGGATGAATGACTATCGTGGTCGCCGCCGTTTTATTGATGGCGAAAAAGCGGGTCAAATTCAAACACCTACCGCTTATTTGGTGTGCAATTTCACGCCCCCTGTGGCAGACAAAGACGCGCGTTTGAGCCACGATGAAATCATTACCCTGTTTCACGAAATGGGACACGGTTTGCACCATTTGCTGACGCGCGTGGACGAATTGGGCGTGAGCGGCATCAATGGCGTGGAGTGGGACGCGGTGGAATTGCCCAGTCAATTTATGGAAAATTTTGTGTGGGAATACGATGTGTTGGCGAATATGTCTTCGCATGAAGATGATGGCGCGACTTTGCCACGCGAATTGTTTGACAAAATGTTGGCGGCAAAAAATTTCCAACGCGGTTTGTTCTTGGTTCGCCAAATGGAATTTGCCTTGTTTGATATGTTGATTTACAGCGAAACGGATTCAGGCAGCCTGCAAAATTGGGCGGACGTATTGCACCAAGTGCGCCAAGAAGTTGCCGTTATTCAACCGCCTGAATACAATCGTTTTGCCAACAGCTTCGGGCATATTTTCGCGGGTGGCTATTCGGCTGGCTATTACAGCTACGCGTGGGCGGAAGTGTTGAGCGCGGACGCTTACGCCGCATTTGAAGAAAGCGATGACGTGAAAGCCACAGGCGCGAAATTCTGGAACGAAATTTTGGCGGTGGGTGGCAGTCGCAGCGCGGCAGAAAGTTTCCAAGCATTCCGTGGGCGCGAACCGCAGATTGACGCATTGTTGCGCCATTCGGGGTTTGATGTTCAGGCTGCTTAAAACAAATTGCTGATATTTTAACGGGAACGCGCGTCTTGCCGCGCACCACGCTTTTAGGTGGGTGGCACGGAATGGCGCGTTCTCCATAGATTAAATAACAAATTTTTGAAAATCATAAAAGGAATCCCCTATGTTCACCAAAACCCTTATCACATTAACCCTTGCCTTGACCATGACCGCGTGCGCCAACCAAACCACCACCCCCACGCCACAAACCCAAGCAACGGAAACCAAACGAGATTATGCCAAAGAAATCGTAGGCAAATGGCGTTGCAGTTTGAATACGCCTGAAATGAAATTTTCATCTGAAGACGACATTCGCGCCAATGGCGTTTGGCAAAGCAAAAGTTTGCTCCAAATCCCATTAAGCGAAACCGTAGCGTATCGCTATCAGTATGAAAGCACAGATCATTGGCGCGTGGAAGGCGACCAAATCATCGCGAAAAATGTAGCGGTGTCTAATATCAAAGAATTGGTATCAGAAAACAAAACCGAGCGCAGCATATTGAACGCATTTGAAACAAGCAATCCTGAGACAAAGAAAATGAAACAGGAATTTCTCACTTCATTGGCTGAAGTAGATGACAGCGAAATCCGCGCCAAAATTACCCGTTTAACACCAGCCGAATTGGAATTTGAATCGGGATCCAAAAACAAAACAGTTTGTACCCGTGTGATGTGATGATAATGTTATTTAACGCGTGCTGATAGTTTGACAGGAATGCGCGTCTTGCCGCGCACCACGCTTTTAGGTGCGTGGCACGGAATGGGGCGTTCACATTAATTGACTGCCATTAAATGTTTTGGCGCGTTTCCAAAAATGTAATGGCGATGGTTTGTGAATGATGAGTTCGCCTTGTTCGGTGATGATTTTGGCGGTTTTCAGGCTGCCTGAAAGCAGCGCGTCGTGTAGCGGTGCAAAAAAGGTGTGATCCCAACGTGTTAATTCATCAGCATAATCCCACGGTTCAGCCGCTTGGATAAAGGTTTCGCTGAACATTTTGCTGTGGTTGATGTCAAGCTGTTGGCTGGCACAATATTGTTGCCATGCGGTGAAATGTTCAGGCATGGGCTGAACGTTTGCGCTGCTGTGGCTCGCCCATGCGCTGTCGCTAGCAATCGCTGCGCTAGCTTGAAATAGCATGTTATCGGGCGCATTCCAAATCCACAAACCGTTGATATTGCAAGGTTTACGATTTTGATTGAGTGGGTGTTGATGCAGCCACATTTGGGTTTCGGTAAACAGTTGCAACCAATCGCTGGGCGCGTCATGGGGATTGAGAATGTGGTTGAGATTGAAAATATTATCAATCTGCCAATCCACCGCTTGCGGCAAATCAATGCGCCACAAATCGGGGCGCAACACGGTAAATTGCGCGTCCGTGCCGTACAGTTGGTTTAAGCCATCGCACCACGTTTGCGCTTCTTCGGCGGTGATGGCGAGCGATGCGCCGTGTTGTGCGCTGACGGTGTTCAAACCAATTTGTTGATTCAATGGGCTGGCGTAAACCGCGTGTTTGGGCAAGGCGAGTTGGTCGCACAGATGGGTTTGATACAACGCGGCGGTGGTTTCAGAAACCGCTTGAAAACGAGCAGCGCGTAATAATTGATTCAACGCAGGCGTGTGAAGTTCAGGTAAACGCTCATCTGGCGCACGCAAAAAATGGGGCAAAATCAATGTCAGCATAAATGAAAAATAAATTACAAAAAACTTCAGGCTGCCTGAAATGCGTGGAAACCACCTCATTCCATTTCAAACAGCCTGTTTGGTTGATGATTATTTCAAAATTACACACGCGCCATACGTTTGAGCAGCCACAGGTGCGCTGGCAGTTGCGGCGGGCGCAGCAGCAGGCACACCACTATAACACGACCACGCGCTCAACGAATTTTTCGGCGAACCCTGAATAATCTTATCGCTGTAAACCATATAAGCGAACGCCTTACGTTTCGCATCATAATAACGCATGATTTGCAAACTCTTGAAAGCAAAGCTCGCATCACGTTTAAACACCTTACGCGGTTTGGCGACCACGCTCTCATGATAAGACACCACATTGCCCGTTTGCACACACGACACAGACGCATCAGACGCATCTTCCTCCAAATTCACCGTTTCCTTCAAACTGCCCTTTTTCGCATAAGACAGAAAACACGACAAACCCTGCACATCAGGGTCATCAAACGCCTCCACCTCAATACGGTCATTCTTGCCCAACATATTAAACACCGTGGACGCCTCACCGATTTTATCCGTTTTCTCACCACAAGCCGCCAACAACAACGCACTGACAACCAACAAAGATAACTTCACCTTCATCATCAAACCTTTCTTTTACCATTTCACGGCACGACAACAATGGAGCGGCGACGGCTCGTCGCCATTTTTCAAATATTCCATCCATTTCATTTTGATGAAATTCAATCGTTGGCGACGAGCCGTCCCCGCTCCATGTAGGACTATTTAAATTTTGCCATGCCCCGAAGTTTAAAATAAAAAACAAATGACCTAATATTGAACGAGAACGTGGCGTCTTGCCGCCACACCCACGCTTTTGGCAAGTGGCACGAAACCGTCCGCGCTCCATAGCACAAAATAAAAAAGCTGCCTGAAATTCCCATTTCAAGCAGCCACCAGTTTACAACATCACACCAGCCAGCGCAAAACCAAACACCACCGATAACGTAATCGCCAACACCCCTGGAATCAAAAACGGATGATTAAACACCAGCTTACCCACACGAGTCGAACCCGTGTCGTCCAATTCCACCGCCGCCAACAAAGTCGGATAAGTCGGCAAAATAAACAACGCCGCCACCGCCACAAAAGACGCCACCGCCGCTTCGGGCGAAATCCCCAGCGCAATCGCCGCAGGATACAAAGCCTTTGCCGTAGCCGCTTGCGAATACAACAACGTCCCCGCAATAAACAACACCACCGCCAAACTCCACGGATACGCATTCAACATCGCTGCCGATGCCTCCTTAATCTCCGTCAAATGCCCTGCCACAAACGTATTGCCCAACCAAGCCACACCCAACACACAAATCGTTGCCGTCATGCCCGATTTAAAAGTGGGCGCGTTGACCACATCTGCCGTATCCGCCTTACAAAAAATCGCAATCATGGCTGCCGCAGACAGCATAATAGAAATAATCGCTTGGTCGCGTCCCATAATCGGATTCGGAATCAAACCCACCGTTTTACTAATCGCCGTGGCATACAACATCACCACCACAATCGCCGCCAAAAAAATCATCACCGAACGTTTCGCATAAGGCTTAATCTCAACCTGCATTTCACCACGCATTTTGATTAAACCCTTTTCCAAACGCGATTGATATTCAGGGTCTTCCGTCAATTCCTTGCCCAAGAAATTGCACACAAACGCCACCAACAATACCGCCACCAAACTAGACGGAATCCAAATTGCCAGCAAAGTCAAATAACTAATATGAAACGTTTTTTCCAATTCACCGCTCAAATACACCACCGCCGCCGAAATCGGAGACGCACAAATTGCAATTTGCGATGCCACCACCGCAATAGAAAGCGGACGCGATGGGCGAATTTTCTGCTCTTTTGCCACTTCCGTAATCACAGGCAACACCGCAAACGCCGTATGCCCCGTACCTGCCAAAATCGTCATAAAATACGTTACCACAGGTGCAAGAAACGTAATATATTTCGGTTTAGAACGCAGAATCTTCTCTGCCAATTTAACCAAATAATCCATACCGCCAGCCACTTGCATTGCCGCAATCGCCATAATCACCGCCATAATGATGGAAATCACATCAAACGGAATGTCCCCTGGTTTCAAGCCCAGCAACGCCAACGCCACTACGCCCATGCCGCCCATAAAACCAATCCCTAAACCACGCAAACGTGTACCCAAAAAAATAAACAGCAGTACCACTGCCAAATGTAACCAAATCATCGTGTCAAACTTTCGTATTACTGGTGAAACGTTGTAAGCCATTTAATCAAAATCATTTTGTATTAGGGGCTAATGACATTTCATTTTGCACTTGCTTTTGCATCAAAAATCGCCTACTTCTGCGTCAAAAATACTCATCAGGTGTTCAACCTGATTCGCATTTTTTCCTTGAATTAGTCGTTTTTGCTGACAAAATCAAGGTA
>JBHARQ010000264.1:0-2834 GCA_041831015.1 Simonsiella sp.
GGTCGCCACACGGGGCAGCAATATTTATCGCTGTTGCCGTATGTGAAACGTGATTGGCACGTTCTTGAACCGAATCAGGTTTGGATTATTGACGGTCATAGTTTTAAGGCGCGTGTGAAGCATTTTGAACATGGTCAGCCGTTTGTGCCTGAAATTACATTTGTGGTTGATGGGTGTACGCGCAAGATTGTCGGTTTTTCCATCGCGTTGGCGGAGAGTAGTAAAGCGGTGGCAGATGCGATTCGGGTGGGTTTGCGACACGGTGGTTTGCCTGTGTTGATTTACTCTGATAACGGCAAAGGCGAAACGGGTCGCAATATCACGGGTGAATTAACAGGCATTTGTCCACGTTTGAACATTGAACACAGAACAGGACAAGCTGGACGAGCGCAGGGGCGTGGCATTATTGAAGGTTTGTGGGACGTTACCACAATTAAGTTGGCAAAAAATTATCCCAGTTATCACGGTAAAGACATGGATAAATCGGCTGGTCATTTGATGTATCGCAAGACGGAAAGTTGGGCGAAAGCAGAACGAGACGGCAAGTTGCTGACCGATGAACAGCGCAGATACAAGGCAAAAATGCCTACGTTTAATCAGTTTTTGGCGGATTTATTGGCGGTGATTGATGAATATAACCACACGCCACACAGCGAACACCCGAAAAAAGACGATGGCAAGCATTACACGCCAACAGAATATTGGGATTTTCGTATGGCGCAAGTTCCGATTGATGAACGCCCTAAAATTTTGAGTGAAGAAGAATTGCAACTGCTTGAACGCAGTATGGAAGAACGCACGGTTCAGCGCGGTTGGATTCAATTCAACAATCAGCATTATTTCAGCATGGAGTTGGCGAATTTGAATGGCGAAAAGGTGTTAATCGCTTACGACTGGGACAAACCGCAGGACATTGGCGTGTATCACAAAGACGGTCGCTTTATTTGCATGGCAATCCTGAACGGCAATAAACGCGCAGCGTTTGATGATGTGAAGAGCATGGCGCAAACGCAACGTGAAAAACGTGCCAAAAAACAAATTGTGTTGAAACAGAACCAAATCAAGCGTTTAGAAATGGACGTAAAAGGCGGTAATGTGATTGAAAACACCCCCGATTTTGCCCAATTAGTCGCGCCCAATGCGCCAGCCAATGATGTGATTATCCCCACAAAAGTGGAAATTTTGGACGTGGAAGTGGTGGAAACACCGCCTAAACGTAATAAATATGCTTTTTAATCAACTTTTAAATAGGATTTAAATTATGAAAATTACGCAAATGCAAGTAACAAAAGAGCAAATGAATCGTGAAATCAACGAGCTTTGCTATAACGGCGGAAAAATTCGCAAGGTACACAAAGATGGAACGATTATGTGGTTAGGGAATGTGATTTCACTGCAATATTTCCCTGTCAAAATCAATTTGAACAAAGTAGAGAGCGTCATCATTAAACCATCCGCTCATAAACCTGCCGATAATTACGAAATTATCATGTACTATAATTAATTTGGAGAGTAAACATGCAGTTACAGCAAAAATTATTGCAATTTATGCAAGTGAACGGTTTGTCGCAATCGGCAGTAGCCAAGGCGATTGGCGAAAACCAAGGCGCGTTAAATCAATGGTTGCAAGGCAAATACAAAGGAACGAATGAAAAATTTGATTTGGCTGTGCAAGCGTATCTGGAACGCGAAATGGGTAAACAAGCCATTAAGCAGCTTGAACAAGTATTAGCCAATACCGAAACCACCAAACGCATTTTATTCCACGCCCAAGCGGTACATCAAAGTTGCGACAATGGCTTGCTTTACGGTAATGCAGGCATGGGCAAAACCACCGCTTTACGCCATTACGCAAAACAGCACCCCGATGTGATTTTGCTTGAAGTAACCATGACGTATTCGCCCAGCGTGGTGCTGAAAACGATTGCAAAGAAAATCGGTGTCCCTGTTTCAGGCAGCCTGAACGACATCAACGAAGCGATTTTGGCGAAATTGTCGGGTAGCGGTCGCATGATTATTGTTGATGAAGCGGAAAATTTGTCCACACGCGCATTGGAGATTTTGCGTAGATTGCATGATATTGCTGGGGTGGGTTTGCTGTTGGCTGGCACAAAGCGTTTGTTGGTTAATTTGGTCGGGCGTCATGGCGAATTGGCGCAACTGCATAGCCGAGTAGGTAAAACGCTTGCCTTGCCCGAAGTGGTGGCTGATGATGAATTGACACAAATTGCACGACTCACTTTGCCCAGCGTGAGCGATACGTTGCTCAAGGAAATTGTGAAACACGCGCAAGGCAGTCCGCGCCGATTGTGGAAGATGATGGATAACTGCGACCGTTACAGCAAATCACACCAAGAACCCATTAATGCCGATATGGTGCAAGCAGCAAAACAGTCATTATTGGGGGGGTAGTATGGCAAAGCGCAAATATCCGCGCATGAAAAAATGCAAAAGCTGTCATCAATTACGTTTTTTGCGGTGTTTCAAGCGCGTGGGGCGTGGCAAGGGGTTGGCGAATTGGAGTGAAAGTTGTTTATTTTGTGAACCTGTTAATCCGAAAGGAAATCATCATGAATTTAATTGAATGGTATTTAAATTTGAGCTTTGGGCAAGCGGTGCTGGTGTGGCTGAAGTTGCTGTTGCCCGTGTTATTTATGCTGCTGGTGGCTGCGCTGATGAGCTTGGCTGTAAATTGGTTTTCAGGCAGCCTGAAATTGCCGCGCCCACGTTTGCCGCAGCCGAGCCAGCGAAAACCGCGTGATAAGAAAACGGAGGTGGCATCATGATGCGCGAAGTTGCAAAACGATTATTAGCTGAAAATCTGCAACAAATCA
>JBHARQ010000265.1:0-6309 GCA_041831015.1 Simonsiella sp.
ATGTTGGGTGGTACGCCCGTGATGCAATCTGCGCCTGTGAAAGTGGGCAAAAACGTTGCCGAAATGCTCCAATTTGATTTGGACACCGAATTGGAAGTGCGCGAAAACCTGAAAAAAGGCGTGAAATTGTGCGAAGAAAAACAAGACTATGTAACACGCGAATTGCTGGTAAATCAGTTGAAAGACACTGAAGAAGACCACGCACATTGGTTGGAACAACAATTACGTTTAATCAAAATGTTGGGCGAGCAAAATTATTTGCAAAGCCAAATTTAATTTAGGAGATTGCGATGAAAGGCGACCGTCAAGTCATTCAACAACTGAATAAAAATTTGGGTTTATTGCTGGTAACGATTAATCAGTATTTTTTACATGCACGTATTCTGAAAAACTGGGGTTTTGAAGAATTGGGCGAGCATTTCTACAAAAGTTCGATTGTGGAAATGAAACAAGCGGATGCGATTATTGAACGTGTTTTGCTGTTGGAAGGTTTGCCGAATTTGCAAGAATTAGGCAAATTGCTGATTGGTGAAAATCCTGAAGAAATCATCAAATGTGATTTAGCCAAAGAGCAGGAAAAACACGCTGCATTGGTGGATGCCATCGCGGTATGTGAAACGCAGCAAGATTATGTGTCGCGCCAATTATTAAGCCAGCAAAAAGATGTGAACGAAGAACGCATTGATTGGCTGGAAACGCAGTTAGAATTAATTGAAAGCATGGGATTGCCAAATTATTTGCAATTAGGTGCGAAAGAAGATTAATTTTTGCTTTGAAATCCAGTACACGACATTTTTGAATATGCCGTCATTCCCGCGTAGGCGGGAATCCAAGTTAAATAAACACAAATTTTTGTTTAAAAATAAGTTTTTTAAATTTACAAATAGATTCCCGCCTTCGCGGGAATGACGATGTTTTTATTTTGTCGTGTATTGAAGCATTGAAATAAAAATACAAACCACACCAAAATTGCCGTGAAAACGGTACAATATAAAAAGCTGCTTGAAATGATTTCAGGCAGCTTTTTATGTGTTTATTTAAATTGAAAATGATTGAATGATGATGTTTACACCGACTGAATTACTGCCCCCACGTTGGCTCCGCAATGGTCATGCGGAAACGATTTATGCCAAAGCGTTGTCTTCCACACCGCCTGATTACCGCCGTGAGTTGGTGGTGGATAGTTATGGGGTGGATTTGGTGGCGTATGATTTTGTGGATGCGCCGAATGTGGACGCGCCTGTGGTGGTGCTGTTTCATGGTTTAGAAGGTAGCAGCCGCAGTCATTATGCGATTGAATTGATGAAAACGGTGCAACAATATGGTTGGCATGGCGTGGTGGCTCATTTTCGCAGTTGTGGTGGGGTGGCATCGCATCGGGTGTATCATAGCGGTGATTCACGAGAAATCGCGCACATGCTGGGTTGCCTGAAAACGCGTTATCCGCATCAAAAGTTGTATGCGGTGGGTGTGTCATTGGGTGGCAATGCGTTGGCGAAATATTTGGGTGAGCAAGGCGATGATGCGTTGGTTGATGCGGCGGCGGTGGTGTCTGCGCCTGTGGATTTGAACGCGGCTGCTGCTGCTTTGGACGTGGGATTGTCGCGCTTGTTTTATACACCTTATTTTTTGAGTTCGTTAAATCAGAAGGTGCAGAAAATAGACGGGGTGTTTGTGTCCAAATTAAGCCAATTTGATGATTTGTACACCGCACCGCTCAACGGTTTTTCAGGCAGCCGTGATTATTATACGCGCAGCCAGTCATTGCCGTATTTACCGCGCATCATGCGTCCCACTTTATTATTAAACGCTCAAAACGACCCGTTTTTACCCGCTCAATATTTACCCACCGCAAAAGATGTTTCCAATCACATTACTTTATTGCAACCGCAACACGGTGGACATTGCGGGTTTGTGAGTGGCGTTGGGCGTGGACACATTCGCTGGCTGCCTGAAACCGTGTTGTCATATTTTGAATCGGTGAAACCCGTTTTGCCACAGCCCGAACCTTTCAGGCAGCCTGAAAGCATGGGATTAGTAAAAAGCCACATTTCTCTATGAAATCGTGAATTTTGATTGAACCGCCTATCTGATAGCGATAAAATTTAACTAATTAAAATTCTAGCGAAACATTCATTATGCATTACGACCACATTTCCTTTCATTTAGACAACTATCCACAAGAACTCGCGCCACAACAAGCCGCGCATCACATTGGCTATTATTATGCGTGGGCGGTTTCACAAAATTTGCATAGCCGCGCTGCTGAAAGTTTGCCGACTTTTGATTTACTCAAAAATGGTTATATTTCAGGCACAACGTTTGTATTAAGCGAATTGGGCGGTGGGATTGATGAAACTTGTTTCAATGAAATCGGCAACCGTTTCACCCAATACTATTATGAAGATGAAGAAGAAGGCTACGGACATTTCATCAATGATTATTTTCAAGCACTTGATTTAGACAGCGAAACAGGATTTTATCAAACCGAAGACAATGCCGAAAATCAAGAAAAACTCAATGCCGTGTTTCAGGCAGCTTTTGATAAATGGGCAAGCAGCCTGAAAATTGCAATTGTAGAAGATAATGAATAAAATCAGCATCTTGTTAGCCATGCCAGACGATAGCCAAATCTATCAAGTGATTGCGGCAAACTTGCGTTATTGTGGCTTTCATGTTTATGTGATTACAACCAATAATCAAGCATTTGATTATCCATCTATCTGGACACGGTTGGCGGTGAAATTTCGCCAACTGGTTTTGCGTCAGCACTACGCGAAACGTCAATTAATTAGCAAAATATTATTGCAAAAACATAACAATTTACCTGATTTTGATTATGTGTTGTTTATTCGTGGCGATGTGTTTCATGCTGATTTTATTCGTGCGATGAAACACAAAACCCGTCATGCCGTGATTAATTATCAATGGGATGGCATGAATCGTTTTCCACATATTTGGCAACTCTTACCGCTATTTGACCGATGTTATGCTTTTAATCCTGAAGATGTGCAACAATGCCCCGAATTATTGCCTGCCACCAATTTTTATTTTGACAACCGAATTCATGACCCGCAGCCTGAAAAAGACGATTTCTTTTTTGTCGGAGCGCATCAACCTGATAGAATTAAAATTATTAAACAATTCAGTCAATTAGCGAAAAAACATCATTGGAAATTAAATTGCCAAATTTGGTCAGACCAAGCCGAAGTGGCGGAACAATATCGTGATTGCCCCAATATTCAAATGATTTCACAGCGAATTGATTTAATGAATATGATGAAAGATTCACAACAAAGTCGGGTATTATTGGATTTTGTGGTGGATGTGCATTCTGGTTTATCGCTGCGACCGTTTGAAGCATTGGGTGATCGCAAAAAATTGATTACCACCAATGCCAGCATTGCCCAATATGATTTTTATCATCCTGATAATATTTATATTTTAAATGAACAAAATATGGATGGTATTGCTGATTTTTTGGCAAAACCTTATTATGAATTAGCAGATGACATTTATCAAAAATATGCGTTTTCTAATTGGATACGCTATATTTTACAAATCGAACCTTATCAACCAATTAATTTACCTAAAAAAATATCATTATGAACATTTTAGTAACAGGCGGTGCAGGCTTTATCGGCTCTGCAGTAATTCGCCATATTATCAATGACACGCAAGACAGTGTGGTTAATGTAGACAAATTAACTTATGCAGGCAATTTGGAAAATTTAACCAGCGTTGCAGACAATCCACGTTATGCGTTTGAGCAAGTGGACATTTGTGACCGCGCGGAATTAGACCGCGTGTTCGCCCAACATCAGCCCGATGCCGTGATGCACCTTGCTGCTGAAAGCCACGTTGACCGCAGCATTGACAGCGCAGGCGAATTTATCCAGACCAATATTGTCGGCACATTCACGCTGTTGGAAGCGGCGCGCGCATATTGGAATAAGTTGCCCGAAGGTCACAAAGCGGCATTCCGTTTCCACCACATTTCCACCGATGAAGTGTATGGTGATTTGCACGGCACAGACGATTTGTTTACCGAAACCACGCCTTACGCGCCATCCAGCCCGTATTCAGCCAGCAAAGCAGGTAGCGACCATTTGGTACGCGCATGGTTGCGGACTTACGGTTTGCCAACGATTGTTACGAATTGTTCCAACAATTACGGCTACTACCATTTCCCCGAAAAACTCATTCCGCTCATGATTTTAAATGCGCTGGACGGTAAGCCGTTGCCTGTGTATGGCGATGGTATGCAAATCCGCGATTGGTTGTTTGTGGACGACCATGCGCGTGCGTTGTATCAAGTGGTCACGCGTGGTGTGGTGGGCGAAACGTACAATATTGGCGGTTTCAATGAAAAGCCCAATATTGAAGTAGTGCGTAAAATTTGTGAATTATTAGAAGAACTGGCACCGAATAAACCGCAAGGCGTGGCGCGTTATGCGGATTTGATTACGCATGTTACCGACCGCGCGGGACACGATGTGCGCTATGCGATTGATGCGCGTAAAATTGAGCGCGAATTGGGTTGGCGACCACAGGAAACATTTGAAAGCGGCATTCGCAAAACGGTTGAGTGGTATCTTGCCAATCGTGAGTGGTGCGAGCATGTGTTGGACGGTTCGTATCAATTAGAGCGTTTGGGAACAAAGGTTTAATAGGTTTCAGGCTGCCTGAAAGGAACAATCATGCCACAAATCAATCATCAGCAAACCATACATGCGCCCATTGATTTGGTGTATCAGATTTCCCAAGATTATTCCGTGCGTTATGATTGGGACGAATTCCCTGATTTTATTCGCAATTTAGACGGCGGCGATGGTATGCCTTTTGTGGGGCGCGAAGTTGAAATTCGTTCCAAATTAGGCATGACCATGCGTGTGCGTTTTGTGCAAGTGAAACCACCTGAATGTGCTGCCGTCAAAATGTTTCAAGCCCCTTTTTTTATTCAACAATTTGCAGGCAGTTGGGTGTTTCAGGCAGCCAGTGAAACTGAAACAGTGGCGCGGTTTTGTTATTCGCTTTCCGCGCCAAAATGGTGTTCGTGGCTGCTTAATCCATTGATGATAAAATATTTTTCATTTGTCGCGAAACGCCGATTGTTGGGTTTGAAACGATATTGTGAACAACGTTTTCAGGCAGCCTGAAACAAATTTTATTAAATTAAATCAAGGAGAAATAGATATGAAAGGCATCGTACTCGCAGGCGGTAGCGGCACTCGTCTCTACCCAATTACACGCGGCGTTTCCAAACAACTGCTGCCGATTTACGACAAACCGATGGTGTATTACCCGATTTCTGTGCTGATGTTGGCAGGTATTCAGGATATTTTGATTATTACCACGCCCGAAGACAATGCCGCGTTCCAACGCCTATTGGGCGATGGCAGCGATTTCGGTATCCGCATTCAATACGCCATTCAGCCCAGTCCAGACGGTTTGGCGCAAGCCTTTTTGATTGGCGAAGAATTTATTGGCGATGACAGCGTTTGCTTGGTGTTGGGCGATAATATCTTTTACGGACAACATTTTACGCAAACTTTACAACAAGCCGCGTCTCGCACACATGGCGCAACCGTGTTTGCCTACCAAGTCAAAGACCCCGAACGCTTTGGCGTGGTGGAATTTGACGACCAATTCCGCGCCTTATCCATTGAAGAAAAACCCAGTCAGCCCAAATCCAATTATGCCGTTACAGGCTTGTATTTTTACGACAACCGCGTGGTGGAATTCGCCAAACAAGTCAAACCTTCGGCGCGTGGCGAATTGGAAATTACCACACTCAACGAAATGTATTTGCAAGACGGCAGCCTGAACGTCCAACTACTCGGACGCGGTTTTGCATGGCTGGACACAGGCACACACGACAGCTTACACGAAGCCGCCAGCTTTGTGAAAACCATTGAACACGTTCAAAATTTACAAGTGGCGTGTTTGGAAGAAATCGCATGGCGCAACGGCTGGTTAAGCAGCGAACAAATCCGCGCCCTAGCCGAACCCATGAAGAAAAATGAATATGGGCAATATTTATTGCGATTGATTGGGCAAAAATAATATTCAGGCTGCTTGACAGTACACGACAAAAATGGAGCGGCGACGGCTCGTCGCCATTTCTAAAATAACCCATAAATTGAATTTTTATAAAATTTAATAATTGGCGACGAGCCGTCGCCGCTCCATGTGGCACTATTTAAATTTTGTCATGTACTGAAAAAGGCAGTCTGAAAAGAAAATATGTTGTTATTTTGGCTGCCTGAAAATATGATATGTTCCATTTATTACATAAAAATTATCAAA